>NZ_JBFAJA010000085.1:0-61770 GCF_040654975.1 Dactylosporangium sp. NPDC050588
TTGAGGTCCGACCACTGCACGACGGTCCCGCCGTCGGCGGTGGAGAAGTTGGAGACGTCCAGGACCTTGCCGGAGTGCTTGGAGCGGATCCGGTAGTAGCCGCCGCCGGAGTCGACGAACTGCCACTGCTGGTTGGCGGCGCTGGTCCGCGTCCACTGGGTGATCCGGCCGCCGTCGTTGGTGGCGAAGTTGTAGACGTCGACGGCCTTGCCGCTGTTGCGGTTGACCAGCACGTACCAGGCGCTGGTGTCCACGCCCGTGGAGCCGGTCGGGCCGGGGTTCGTGCCGGCGTTGAGCGCGTTCAGGGTCGAGGTGTAGGCCGCCTTCTTCGCGCCGGAGGCCGTGAAGAGCAGCGGGTTCTCGCCGGTACGCCACGAGTCGCTGTCCCGGATGCCCCAGACGGTGATGCCCGTACACCTGGAGACGGCGAGACAGGAGCGCACGACCGTCGCGTAGTTGTTGGCCTGGTTGCTGCCGGCGATGTCCAGCTCGGTGATCTGCACGTCGACGCCGAGGTCGGCGAAGCGCTGCAGGTTGGCCTGGTAGTCGCCGGACACCGAGTTGCCCAGGTGGGACTGGAAGCCGACGCAGTCGATCGGCACGCCGCGGGACTTGAAGTCGCGCACCATGTTGTAGATGCCGGTGCTCTTCGCGTTGATCCCGTCGGTGTTGTAGTCGTTGTAGCAGAGCTTCGCGCCCGGGTCGGCGGCCCGCGCGGTGCGGAAGGCGGCCTCGATCCAGTCGTTGCCGGTGCGCTGCAGGTTGGAGTCGCGCCGGCCGCCGCTGCCGCCGTCGGCGAACGCCTCGTTGACCACGTCCCAGGCGAAGACCTTGCCCTTGTAGTGGGTGGCGACCTGGGTGATGTGGTTGACCATCGCGTTGCGCAGCGCGCTGCCGGACAGGTTCTGCGCCCAGCCGGGCTGCTGGGCGTGCCAGGTGAGGGTGTGCCCGCGGACCTTCTGCCCGTGGGCCTGGGCGTGGGCGACGATCTGGTCGCCGCCGGTCCAGCGGAACTGGCCCTGGTTGGGCTCGGTGGCGTCCCACTTCATCTCGTTCTCGGGTGTGATCGCGTTGAACTCGCGGTCGAGAATGCCGACGTAGGTGCTGTCACCGAGCCGGCCGGCGGCGACGGCGGCGCCGAAGTAGCGCCCCTTCTCCGCGGCCGAGGTGCCGAGGGTGGTGCCGGCGTCGGCGGAGCCGTTGACGAGCACGGCCGTGCCGGCGGCGAGCACGACGGCCGCGATCAGCGGCAGTATCACGCGTCTTCTCACGAGCGGTCCTTCCTTACGGGGTGGTCATGTCGAAGCGGCTGACGGTGGCGGTGCCGCCGAGCGCTTTGGTGGCGTAGTTGAAGATCGCGTAGCGGTAGCCCATGAAGAACTGCCACGCGTTGTTGAGGGTCAGCGCGGTGCCCAGCGACGTGAAGTTGGTGCCGTCGGTGCTGTAGGAGAACCGCGCCTGGCGGCCCGAGCCGGGCCGGATGTCGGCGGTGGCCCGCAGCCAGATCCGCCCGCCGGACACGACGGCGCTCGCCGCCTCCGTGCCGGTGCTGCTGGTCCCCCAGCTGCTGTTCATGGTCAGTCCGTTGACCATGGCGACCCGGGTGGTGCCGCCGTCGCGCCGGACGCCGATCCACGCCGACGAGTCGCGCAGCATGGCCAGGCCGGCCCGGTCACCGTCGGCGAGCGCGGAGTAGTCGAGCTCGATCGTGGCGGTCGACGTCGGCCCCTGGATGCGGTGGGTGAGGGTGTTGCGGGCCTGGTACAGGTCGTTGGTCACCGTCGCGGTCTGCAGCCGCAGCCCGCTGCCGGTGGAGAACTTCGAGGTGTCGGGGTTGTGGTTCCACTCCCACTGCGGGCCGAGCGCCGCGCCGGTGAACGTGTCGGCGCCGGTCATCGGCTTGACCGTCTTGGAGGTGGTGATGTTCGGCTTCGGGTATGACGCGCCCCAGCCGCCGTTGACGGTCTGCACGACGGGCCAGCCGTCGGAGGTCCAGCTGATCGGCGCGAGCGCCGGCACGCGGCCGCCGGGGTACGCGTCGACGAAGGACATGTAGTACCAGTCGCCGTTCTGCGTCTGGACCAGGCCGCCCTGGTGCGGGGTGCCGCCGCCGGAGATCGGGCTCGGCATGTTGAGCAGCACCTGCCGCATCTCGTACGGCCCCCAAGGACTGCTGGACTTGAGGATGTACTGGCCGTTGGCCGGCCGGGTCACGAAGATGTAGTAGCTGCCGTTGCGCTTGTAGAACCGCGAGCCTTCGAGGGTGCCGACGCTCGACGGCGTGGTGAACACCTGCTGGGTCCGGACCTGGCTGAGCCCGTCGGCGGACAGCTGGGCGACGCTGAGCGTGCTGTTGCCGTACGCGACGTACATCGTGTCGTTGTCGTCGACGAGCAGCCCGGCGTCGTAGTAGCAGTTGTTGATCTGCGACCGCTTCGTCCACGTGCCGTCGACGGCCGAGGCGGTGTAGACGTAGGTGCGGTTGAACTCGACACAGCCGAGCCAGTAGTACGTGCTGTTGCTCTTGCGGTAGTTCAGCGTCGATGCCCAGATACCCTTGACGTAGGCCCGCCCACCGGTCAGGTCGTAGTTCGACGACCCGAAGTCCAGGCGGGGCACCGAGTGCCCGGCGTACTCCCAGTTGACCAGGTCGTAGGAGCGCAGGATCGGCGCGCCCGGCGAGTAGTGCATCGTGGACGCCGAGTAGTAGTAGGCGTCGCCGACGCGGATGATGTCGCCGTCGGCGAAGTCCTGCCAGACGACCGGGTTGTTGTACTGCCCGGCCGGCGTGGTGGGGTCGGTGCCGCCGAGCTTCACCAGCTGCCACTGCTGGTTGTTGCCGCCCCAGTCGCTGTACTGCACGATGTTGCCGCCGTCGGCGGTCGAGGCGCCCTGCACCTCCAGCGCCTTGCCGGAGTTGCGGTTGATCAGCCGCACGTACCCGCCGGACGAGTCCGCGAGCCGCCACTGCTGGTTGGTGCCGTTGAGGTCCGACCACTGCACGACGGTCCCGCCGTCGGCGGTGGAGAAGTTGGAGACGTCCAGGACCTTGCCGGAGTGCTTGGAGCGGATCCGGTAATAGCCCCCGCCGGAATCGACGAACTGCCACTGCTGGTTCGCGCCGTCGCCGCGGGTCCACTGCGTGATGCGGCCGCCGTCGGCGGTGGAGAAGTTGTAGACGTCCAGGGCCTTGCCGCTGTTGCGGTTGACCAGCACGTAGGAGGCGCTCGTGTCGACCGTGGCGGCCGATGCGGTGGTCATGTTCGTGACGGCGACCGCACCGCCGACCAGGGCCGCGACGAGCAGGGTGACGATGCCCGACGCCTTGTTACGGACCGCCATGCGGTGCTCCTCGAAATCGTGTTAGCGCTCACATCCAGTTCGCGAGATTGCCAGACCGAATGCGAACATTCAAGAGGCCACGGACATGCAATGTCTTTCGTGACGTAACATCGCCGAAATTTTCACGCGTGAATTCCTGCGACATTTCCAGCGGCCTACGAATAACAACAAAGAGGTCGACGGATTTGTGTTATGTGCGGGCGGAACACATGGTCGCGCCCGCCGGATGCTTGACGCGACGGCCGGTCGTCGGTGACAGTCAACGACCATGCCGGGCGGCTGCACGGTGAGTGCTGTGGATGCTGTGACTGCGATGTGACGATGCGAACCACCGACGTGAACGAAACGGACCTCGTGTTGGCGGCCCAGGCCGGTGACCGGCAGGCCGTCGATGAGCTCGTCGCCGCCGGCCTGCCGCTGGTCTACACGATCGTCCGCCGCGCGCTGGACGGGCATGCCGACATCGACGACGTCGTGCAGGACACCATGCTGCGGGCCGTGCGGCAGCTGCCGGCACTGCACCAGCCGGAGAGCTTCCGCGCCTGGCTGGCGGCGATCGCGGTCCACCAGGTGAGCACCCACCTGCACCGCCGCGGCACCGCCGCGCGGCGGATGGCGCCACTGGAGGAGGCCGCCGAGGTGCCGGACGCCGCCGCCGAGGTCGAGGACGTCACCGGGCTGCGCCTGGAGCTGTCCGGCCAGCGCCGCCAGGTGCGGCGGGCCGCCCACTGGCTGGACCCGGCCGACCGCGCGCTGCTGCCGCTGTGGTGGCTGGAGATCGCCGGCGTGCTCAGCCGCACCGAGCTGGCCGGCGCGCTGGGCGTCAGCGTCGCCCACGCCGCCGTCCGTGTCCAGCGCATGCGCCACCAGCTCGACCTGAGCCGGGAGATCGTCGCCGCGCTGGACGCCACGCCCCGGTGCCCCGACCTGGACGCGCTCGTCGACGGTTGGGACGGCACGCCGGGCCCGCTGTGGCGCAAGCGCCTCGCCCGGCACGTGCGGCCATGCCCGGTCTGCGCCCCCGCCGCCGAGGGGCTGATCAGCGCGGACCGGCTGCTGCCCGGGTTCGCGCTGCTGCCGGTCCCGGCCGCGCTCAGCTCGGGCCTGATCGGCAAGGCCACCCTCGGCGCGACCGTCAAGGCCGGGGTGTTCGGTCACCTCGCCCAGATCCTCGCGGCGCACCCCGTCGCCGCGACGGTGGCCGTCGCCGTCGCGGCCGGCGCCGCCGTCACCGTCACCGCCCTGCCCGCCGACCCGCCGCCGTCCCAGGGGCTGCAGCCGGCGGTGACGACCGCGGTGCGGGTGCCGTCCGCCGCTCCCCCGGCCGCCACCGCCGGGCCGGCGTCGAGACCACCGGCGACCACCGCCGCCACCGGCTCGCCGTCCGCGCGCACCGCCACCCTGGCCCCCGGGCGGACCGTCTCGATCGAGTCGGCCCACGAGCCAGGGCTCTTCGTCACGACCGTCGACGGCCTCGGCGTGCTCGCGGCGGTCCCGGCGGACGGCGACGCCGCGCAACGGCGCCGCGCGACGTTCACCGTGCTCGCCGGGCTGGCCGACCCGGCGTGCTTCACGTTCCGCGCCGACGACGGCCGGTTCCTGCGGCACGCGTCCTGGCGGTTCCAGCTCAGCCGGGACGAGGGCACGCCGCTGTTCCGCGGCGACGCCACGTTCTGCACCCGGGCCGGCGCGGCCGCGGGCACGGTCGTGCTCGACGCGCAGATCTACCCCGGCTGGTTCCTGCACCACCGCGGCGAGCAGCTCTGGGTCGACCAGGACGACGGCACCGCCGCCTTCCGGGCGGAGTGCTCCTTCCGCATCCGGCCCGCGCTCCAGTAGCGGCCCGGCCCGGGCGCGCCTTCCCGCGTCCGGCGCGTTCCGGAGCGGTGCGGCCCGGGCGCGCCTGCCCGCGTCCGGCGCGCTCCGGTGCGGTGCGGTCCGGTTGCGGATCGGTGAGCGTCGAACCGACCGGCGGACACCGGGTGGGCAGTTCGTGTCGGGTGGTCGGACAGTTCGCCACCGCGAACAGTGGTGCCGCAACCGACGACGGTCATGGTTGGGGTCGAAGAGATCACCTCCAAGGACGGAGCTCCCCACCGTGAACATCGCCAAGAGACTGCGGGCCGCCGCGGCGGGCGCGCTGCTGGCGCCGGCCGCGGTCGCGCTCGCCGCGGGACAGGCGCACGCGGTCGTCAAGGCCGCGGACACAGCCGCGTCGGCGACCACCCTGGCGCAGGTGCGGTCGGCCATCGGCGCCGACACCGGCACCGCGGCGACACTGACCGGCAAGGGCGTCGGCGTGGCCCTGATCGACACGGGCGTGGCGTCGGTGCCCGGCCTGCCCGCGGCGCAGATCGTCAACGGCCCGGACCTGTCGTTCGAGTCGCAGGCGGCGAACCTGCGGTACCTGGACACCTACGGCCACGGCACGCACATGGCCGGCATCATCGTCGGCAACGACACCGCCACCGGCACCAAGGGCATCGCCCCCGGCGTCAAGCTGACCTCGCTGAAGGTCGGCACGTCGACCGGTGCCGTCGACGTGTCGCAGATGATCGCCGCGATCGACTGGGTCGTGGCGCACCGCAACGACGACGCCGCCAACCCGATCAGGGTGCTGAACCTGTCCTACGGCTCGGGCGGCTCAGGGCAGTCGTGGACCGACCCGCTGCAGTTCGCGGTGGAGAAGGCGTGGCAGGCCGGCATCGTCGTGGTCGCCGCGGCCGGCAACAACGGCAACGCCGCCGGCACGCTGACCAACCCGGCCGTCGACGACTGGGTCCTCGCCGTCGGCGCCACCGCCACCAACGGCACCGCCGCCACGACCGACGACACCCTGGCCACCTTCACCAACCTGGCCTCGACCACCACCGCCGGCGTCGCCGGTCAGGTGGACCTGCTCGCCCCGGGCACGTCGATCGCGTCGCTGCGCGTCCCCGGCTCCAACGTCGACAACCTCTACCCGTCGGCGCGGGTCGGCGAGACCCTGTTCAAGGGCAGCGGCACCTCGCAGGCCACCGCCGTCGTCACCGCGGCCGCCGCGCTGGTCCTGCAGGCGAAGCCGTCCGCCACCCCCGACCAAGTCAAGGACTGGCTGGTCAAGGGCGCCACCGCGCTCGGATCCGGCACGGCGAAGACCCTCGGCCTGGCGACGCTCAACGTCAACGGCGCGCTCGCCCGCACCGGCACGACCGTGACCGCGCCGGCGCTGCAACTGTCCAGCGGCACCGGGTCGATCCAGGGCTCGCGCGGCACCAGCAGCCTCACCCTCGACGGCGTGAAGCTCACCGGTGAGCGCACCATCTGGGGCTCGTTCAACGGCGCCCAGTGGGCCAAGTCGACCACGCCGTCGTGGTCCGGCGGGTCGTGGCTGGGCTACCAGATCGCCGGCAACGACTGGACCGGCACGTCCTGGGCGTCCCGGACGTGGGCGTCGGCGACGTGGGCCGCCGCGCCATGGGCCGGCAGCGCCGCCGCCGGCTGGAGCGACCCGGCGTGGTCCGGCCGCACCTGGTCCGGCCGGACGTGGTCGGCGGGCACCTGGTCGGGCCGTACCTGGTCCAGCGACGGCTGGGCCGGCGGCACCTGGTCCTGACCGGTTCGTCGTGAGGGGGCGGGCCCGGCATTGCCGGGGCCGCCCTTTCGTCATGAGCCGAGCAGCCCGGCCTCCCGCAGCAGCCGCTCGCGCCGCTGCGCCGGGAGCCGGTCGACGTACACGGTGCCGTCGAGGTGGTCGCACTCGTGCTGCAGGCACCGGGCGAAGAACCCGGTGCCGGTCACGGTGATCGGCGCGCCGTTCCGGTCGAAGCCGGTCACCGTCGCGACCGCGGACCGCGGCACCTCCGCGCGGGGCCCCGGCACCGACAGGCAGCCCTCGGTGCCGGTGGCCGTCCCGGCGAGCGCGGACGCCTCCCGCAGCACCGGGTTGACGACGTGCCCGACATGGCGGACGCCGTCGTCGTCGGGGCAGTCGTAGACGAACACCCGCAGGTCCACGCCGATCTGGTTGGCGGCGAGGCCCACGCCCTCCGCCGCGTACATGGAGGCGAACATGTCGTCGATCAGCGCGGCGAGCGGCTCGTCGAAGGCGGTGACGTCGGCACACCGGCGGTGCAGCACCGGCGTGCCGTAGTAGGTGATCGGGCGGGCCGCGCCCCGGGTGATCGGCATCGTCGCAGTGTAGATACCCGTCAGGGCATGCCGCCCCACACGCCTGGGCCGAGGTGACGGGCCACCATCTCGGCGGCCATGCGATCGATCGCGGCGGACTCCTCGTGACCCTGGCGCTGGTTGCGCAGCTCCTCGCCGGACAGCGCCGGCATCGGCGGGAACTGCGGCATCGCCGGCATCCGGAGCTGCTCCGCGGTGATGGTCAGCACCGCGACCAGGTCGTCGCGGGCCTTCTCCGGCTCCGTGGCGGCGGGGGCACTGGCGAACCCGTGCCGGTCGCGGACCACCTCGGCCCGCACGATCTTGCGCCCCTTCCGGACCTTCGTCTGCTCCGGCATGCCCGGGTCGATGACGAACATGACGTCGGCCTGCGGGGCCGGCGCGGCGTCCCACCACCGCCGCCACTCCTCGGCCGCGTCCAGCGCCTCGACCAGGTGCAGCCGCGTCAGCTCGTACTCCGCAGACACCTGGACGCCGAGGCCATAGCCTCCGGACCAGCTCAGCCACGCCGGCTGCCACGCATCCGTGCCGTCCTCGGCCGGCCGTCCCCACGCGGCGCTGGTGCCGCTCTCGTAGCTCACCGGCGCCCGGTGCTCCCAGGGCCGGTCCGTCACCCGCTCGTACGCCGTGGACGCCACGAACAGCAGGTCCTCCGCCTCGACGTCGGCCAGGGCGAGCAGCGACGGCGGGTCCTCGACGATGCGCCGGAACGCCCGCGATCCGGACAGCACCGCGGCGCAGCGGATGTATAGGAACGCGTCACCGTGCGCCACGGCGTGCGCCGGCGTGTCCAGCCGGTGCAGCGCCTCGGCGAGGCGGTCCTCGAAGCCGGTGATGTCGCCCTCCGCCCGCACGGCGAGCAGGTCCACCAGCCGGGCCGCCCGCGCGTCGAACGGCAGGTCGAGGACGCCGTCGATCAGCCGCCAGAAGTCGTCGCTGTTCATCACCGCCCAAGCTAGTCCGCCACCGTTGCGGCGACGGGCAAAACGGCGGGTTCCCTGCGAGCCGCCGTCTGCAGGACGACGGCGGAGGCGAGCACGAGGGCGGCGCCGGCGAGCTGGACCGGGGTGAGGGACTCGCCGAGGAGGACGGCGGCGAGGGCGGTGGTGACGACCGGCTCGAACGTGGACAGGATCGCGGCGGTGGACGGCCCGGTGCGCTGCAGGCCGGCGAAGAACGTCAGCATGGCCGCGACCGTCGAGACGACCGCGATGCAGCCCAGCCACAGCCAACCCACCGGGGCGAAGCTCAGGCCGACACCGCCGTTCAGCATGGCGTTGACGGCCAGGGTACCGGCGGCGCCCGTCATCACCAGCGCGGACAGCAGCACCGGCGGCATGCTGTGCACGACCGTGTCGGCGACCAGGATGTAGACGGTGTAGACGACCGCGGAGCCGAAGCCGAGCAGCGCGCCGAGCGGGTGGAAGCTCACGCTGCCGGTGCCGAGCAGGACCAGCAGCGTGCCGGTCGACGCGGCGACGAGGGCCGCGCCACGGCGGGGGGTGAGGCGGTCGCGGCCGAGCAGGACCGCCGCGACGGTCACCAGGACCGGGAACGTGTACAGGATCAGCGACAGCAACGAGGCGTCCATGAGGCGCAGCGCCGCGAAGAACAGGCTCGCCTGGGCGGCGTAGCCGATCGCGCCGAGTCCGAGGGCCATGCCGACGGCGCGCCGCGACGGGGCACCGCCGCGCAGCTCGGGGCGCAGCAGCAGGACGAGCCACAGCAGCGCGGCGGCGAGGACGAAGCGGACCAGCAGCAGCGCCCCGGGCGAGACGCCCGCGTCGTAGGCGAACTTGCCGAAGATCGCGAGCGCGCCGAAGCACGCCGCGGAGACGAGACACAGAGCCGGGCCCATGCGTCGAGCGTTGACCATGAAACCGTGCAGGTCCAGCGATGATTCCCGGTGCTGATTCGTTAGGATTCCCGCATGGTCGCGCTGGATCTGCGTCGGCTGCGGTTCCTGCGCGAGTTCGAGGAGCGCGGCACCCTCGCCGCGGTCGCCGCCGCGCTGGGCTACAGCCCGTCGACGGTCTCGCAGCAGCTGGCGCTGCTGGAGAAGGACGTCGGCACCCCGCTGCTGGAGAAGGCCGGCCGCGGGGTGCGGCTCAACGACGCCGGCCGGCTCCTCGCCGGGCACGCGCGGGTGCTGCTGTCGGCCGCCGAGGCGGCGGAGGCCGACCTGGCCGCGCTCGGCGGCGACATCCGCGGCACCGTCCGCGCCGGCGGCCTGCAGTCCGCGGCGCGGCGGCTGCTCGTGCCCGCCGTCGCCCGGATGCGGGCCGAGCGGCCGGGGGTACGGGTGGAGATCTTCGAGCTGGAGCTCGAGCAGGCGCTGCCCGGCCTGCGGCTCGGCACGGTGGACCTGGTGATCGGCGACGAATACGACGGCCATCCACGGCCGCGCCCCGCCGGGATGCGCTTCGCGGTCCTGCTCGAGGAGCCGCTGCGGGTGGTGCTCCCGGCCGCGCATCCCCTGGCCGGCGGCGGGGGCCCGGTCGCGATCGCCGAGCTGCGCGACGACGTGTGGACCGCGTCCGCCGAAGGCACCGGGCACCACGCGATGGTCCAGGGCACGTGCCGGGCGCTCGGCGGCTACGAGCCCGACGTGCGGCACCGCTCCAACGACGCCGACGTGCAGCTGGAGCTCGTCCGGGTCGGCGCCGCGGTCGCCCTGATGCCGCCGCTCGCCCTGCCGCCCGGCGACCCGGCGCTCGCCGTCCGCGACCTCGCCGAGTCCACCCTCCGGCGCCGCCTGGTCACCGTCACCCGCGACACCCCGCCGGCGCCCGCGCTGACGGCGTTCCACGCGGCCGTGCAGGACCTCGCGGCCCGTGTGACAGCGGCGGCGCTGCCGGACAGGTAGAGGTGCGAGCGATGACGAGCGGCGTTTCCGGACGCTGTACGACCTGACCTACGCCGACGTCCTGCGCTTCGCGCAGCGGCGGGTCCACCCGAGCCACGCGGAGGACGCCGTCGCCGACGCGTACCTCGTCGCGTGGCGCCGATTCGACGAAGTGCCGGGACGCCCCGACGACGCGCGGGCCTGGCTGTTCGGCATCACCCGGCACTGCCTGCTCAACACGCAGCGGGGACTGAAGCGCCACGACGCCCTCGCGGTCCGCATCGCCGAGCACGCACCCGCGCCGGCGGCCGGCCCGGCGGAGGACGAGGCGGTCGTGGAGCGCGTGCTGCTCGCCGCCGCCTGGCATCAGCTGAGCCAGGCGGAGCAGGAGACGCTGGCGCTGTGCGTGTTCGACGACCTCACCTCCGCGCAGGCGGCGCGGGTGCTGGGCGTCACCGCCGCCCTGGCCTGGAACCCGGGCACCGCCCGCCTCGGCCGCGGGTACAACGACGCCAACATCGTGGCCGTCGGCGCCCGCCAGCACACGCTCGACGAGGCCACCGCCCTCGTGACGGCGTTCCTGTCCACGTCTTTCTCCGGCAACGAGCGGCACGCCCGCCGGATCGCGCAGGTCCTGGACTACGACACCACCCGCGTCCTGCCGCCCCTTGCCCGAGTCCTGACAGCCGCTCTGCCCTGCGCTGCGCTGCTCTGCTCTTGTACGGATCTGCTCCGCTCCTGCACAGACATCGATCAATGCCCCGAAAAGCCCCTTTTCCGAATCGACGCTGCGCGATCCACCCCCAATTCGATCGCTGAAACGGGGGTGGATCGCGCACTGTCTATGGGACAAAGCCGCAAACCTGCGCATTGATCAACGTCTGTGCTGTGCCCATCGGCGGAGGCGGCAATGGACGGAGCGGGGTGGCCAGCGGCTGGATCGTCGGCGGTCGGGGGGTGGCGTTCGGCGGGTCGAGCGGTGGCGGCGCGGCCGGAGCGTCGGCGGTCGGGGGGTGGCGTTCGGCGGGTCGAGCGGTGGCGGCGCGGCCGGAGCGTCGGCGGTCGGGGGGTCGGGCAGCCTCGACGTGCGGCGGGCCCGGCTGGCGCTGGCCGAGCGGCGCGGCGAGTACGTCGTGCTGCTCTACCGCACCGACGACCCGACATGTCAGGGTCGTGCCTGGCCCGGCAGCCGCGCGGTACCGATGACGTCGACGATCTCCAGGCGGCCGTCGGCGGCGGTGAGGGGCCCGCGCTGATCCCGCCCGCGCTCGGCTTCACCCAGGGCGCGCTCGCCGGTTACCGCAACGCCTCCATCACCGACGGCGCCGCCGGCACGGGCGTCACCGTCCACGCCGGCGACCACACCGTGCAGGCCTCGGTCCGCGACGGCCGCTACGTCGCCTGGTGGCCCGGCCCCTCGACCGGCGTCCTCACCTTCGACCTGACCCTGGCCGACGGCACCGTCATCCGCGACGCGACCCCCCACCCGCCCGCGCTGACCCTCGCGCTGACCCCCGCGTGGACGCCCGCGCTGACGCCCGCATGGACGCCCGCGCTGACGCCCGCATGGACGCCCGCGCTGGCGCCCGCATGGACGCCCGCGCTGGCGCCCGCATGGACGCTCGCGTGCTCCGCCCGGGTCGACGGCGGGCGGCGCACGGCGGCGGGCTCAGCGGTGCTTCAGCTGGCCGGCTGGTAGAAGCGGTAGTCGGCGGTGTACGGGACGCCGGTCGTCGTGCCGTCGGTGCAGGTGCCGGCCGGGGCGGTGCCGCCGCGGGTCGACAGGCGCTGGATGTAGCTGACGGCGCCGAGGACCCCGTCGCCGCGGGTGCGGGTCGCCTGCAGCAGCAGCTGCGGGATCGAGCCGGGCACCGGCGACGACGCGACGGCCTTCGCCTCCACCAGCGAACCGTCCTCTGTGGACTCCCAGCTCGGGCCGCGGAAGTGCACGGCCGTGGCGAGGCTGCCGGGCCGCTTCGCCCAACCGGCGAGGTGCGCCGCCGGCTCGACGAACGACCAGGCGCCGCCCGCGCACTGGTACACCTGCACGCCACGCGCCAGGAACGCCGCGACGAGCACGTTGCCGGCCGGCACCCGCACCGCGTCGGGCACCTCCGGGCCGGACGCCTGCGCCCCGGCGGACGCCTGCGCCCCGGCGGTGCCGAGCAGGACGGCGGCAGCGGCCGCGACGACGGCAAGGTTGCGCATCTTCATGAGTGGTTTCCTCGATCCCGAGTTCGGAGTGCTGATGAGGAAACCGTGCCGGTAGGCGCTGAAACCGCGCTGAAACGTCAACCGCCGGTCGTGGTGGTCCCGGAGCTGGGGTCCAGGCCGCCGCACGTGACGGTCATGCCGACGGTCCGGTTGCCGTGCACGAAGGTGACGGTCGCGGCGGCGGCCGGGCCCGCGCTCACCCAGTCCGTCTTGTACGGGGCCGCCGGCGCCCACGAGAGCAGCTCCGCGACGCCCGGCGAGGCGCACCGGGCCCGGACGGTCCCTCCTTCGGATACGAACGTCTCCGCCGCGCCGGGGCCGGGCGGCGCCGCGCTCGTCGGAGTCACGCCCGCCGGGGTGGCGCTCGCCGGCGCGCCGCTGCCCGACGACGGCGGAACACCCGACCCGGCGCCGCCGACCGGTCGTGCCGACGGGCCGGACGCCGCCGATGTGCCGGGGTTGCCGGACGCCCCGGGCGTTGTGGGAACAGTCCCGGCGGACGGCTGACCCGCCGGGGCCGACCCCGCGAGCGCTGCCGGGTTCTGGACACCGGGATCCGCCTGCGCGGGTGCCGACGAGATGGGGTCGGGTGCCGGCAGCGCCAGCCAGACGAGCAGCCCAGCGGCCGTCGCCCCGGCCAGCCCGGCGGCGAGCCGTGTCCGGCGCCACCCGCCACCGCCCGACCCGCCCGCCGCACCACCACCGGCAGCGCCTGCCGTGGCACCACCGGGCGCGGGCGCCGCAGAGCCAATGGGCACGACCGCTGTGGCACCACCCGTCGCGGCCGGTGCGCGTACAGACGCCGCAACGGCCGGCTCGTCACCGGCGGTGTCAGGAAAGGCGGCGCCGAACGCGCCGGCCGGCGTGGACACTGCGGCTGCCGCGAGGATGGCGGCCACCTCCGCCGCGGTCGGCCGGTCCGCCGGATCCTTTGCCAGGCACCGTTCGCACAGCCGCGCGAGCGCCGAAAGGCACGCCCGGTAACGCCGGCAGCGCCGCCGGCGGCGTGAGCAGGTGCGCCTCGAGCAGGCCGGCCGACCCCGACGCGGTCCACGGCAGGCGGCCCGCCAGCAGCCGGTACAGCAGGACACCGAGACTGTAGACGTCGGACGCGGGCGTGACGGCGTCCTCGGTCATCCGCTCCGGCGCCAGGTACTCCGGCGTGCCGAGCAGGTCGTCGTCCTCGACGGCGCCGAACCCGGCCGCGATGCCGAAGTCCACGACCTTCGCCCCGGTCGGGGCGAGGATCACGTTGGCAGGCTTGACGTCGCGGTGCACGAGACCGTCGGCGTGCGCGGCGGCGAGCCCCGCGGCCACCTCGGCGCAGATCCGGAACACCAGCGGCGGCGGGATCGGCGCGCCGGCGAAGCGCTGGTGCAGCGTCGGTCCGGGCACCAGCTCCATCACGATGTACGGCGTGCGCTGCCCGTCCTCGACGGTCTCACCGAAGTCGTGGACCTGGGCGACGTTCGGGTGCGCCAGCCCGGCGGCGGCGCGGGCCTCGACCCGGATCTGCCGCCGCGATCCGGCGTCACCGGCATGCCGGCCCGACAACACCTTGACCGCGACGTCGCGACCGAGGACCACGTCGTGGGCCCGCCACACCGTCGACATGCCACCCACGCCCAGCACCTCGTGGAGGTGGTACCGCCCACCGAGCACCCGCCCTTGCACCTGCGCCTCGGTTCCCCATCGAGCCAGATGCAAACATCACTGTTCGATAAAGCGCAGGTTCGGAACATGCACATTGCGCGGTGCACCGCCGGACGGCCGGTTGCCCGCTCCTCCCGCGTCCGGATCGGGTCCCGGGGCGGGACCGGCCCGCGAGTCCTGGACTCGGAGTCCTGCACACCCGGTTGTGGCCTCCCTTATGGCGGGAATTTCGCTGATTGTCGATCTCTCGATCCGTACGTACATTCTGTACACACCTTCTGTACCGAACGTACTCGGGAGGCGTCAGATGAAGATCGACGTCCGCACGGATCTCGTCGACGAGCAGCTCGAACAGGCATGGCAGCTGTACGAGGCAGCGTTCCGGCACCTCAACGCGCTCACCATTCAACGGCATCTCATGTACCGCTCGGAGTTCGACGACGTCATGTCCGACCGCCGGGTCGAGAAGTGGCTCGCGTACTCCGACGACGGTGTCCTGCTCGGGCTCGCCACATACACCAACCAGCTCAGCGCCTGGCCGCTGATCTCGCCGGAGTACTTCGCCCGGCGCTGGCCGGTGCACTACGCCGACCAGCGGATCTGGTACTGCGGCTTCGTCGCCGTGCCCACCCACGAGCACGGCATGTTCGTGAAGCTCATCGAGGCGATGTACCGCCACGCCGAGCAGCACGACGGCGTCATCTCGCTGGACATCTGCCGGCACAACATCGACGCCTACCGCCTGGACCGGGCCATCAACACGTGGCTGCGCCGCATCTCGGACAACCGGGTCCGCTGCGAGACCGCCGACGCGCAGACGTTCATGATCTACGAGACGGCACCCGCCGCCGCCGAGGAGCACCTCCGCGCGGCGTGAGCCTCAGCCGTAGACCGCCCGCGCCAGCAGCTGCAGCGCCGCACAGGTGAACGTCCGCTCGCGCTCACCGCCGGCATCCCGGCGGTGAGCGCCGTCGCCGCGGCCGCCCCGACCGATGCTATCCGGCATCCGCCTGGCGCTGCTGGTGGGCGGCGCCGTCACCCTGCTCGGGCGCTCTCGCCGTCCACCGGGGACTGCGCGAGCCGTCCGGCGCCGCCCTTCCGCGTCAGGCGGCGGGCTCCAGCACCACGACCGGGATCTGCCGCGTGGTCTTTTGCTCGTAGTCGGCGAAGCCCGGGTACGCCGCCTTCTGCGCGCTCCAGATCCGCTCCCGCTCCTCCCCGTCGGCCACCCGGGCGACGAGCTCCTGCGTGCCGGTGCCGATCTCGGCCGTGACCCGGGGCTGGGCGACGAGGTTGTGGAACCAGGCCGGGTTGGTGGGTGCGCCCGCGTAGGAGGCGAACACGGCGTAGCCGCCGTCGACCTTCTGGTACATCATCGGATGGACCCGCTCCTGGCCGCTGCGGGCGCCGACCGTGTGCAGCAACAGCAGCGGAGCGCCCTCGAAGTTGCCCCCGACCTTGCCGCCGTTGGCGCGGAACTCTTCAATGATCTTGTCATTCCAGTCGCTCATGGTCATCAGTCTTCCACCGTCCCCGTCCCGCCGCGCCCTGGCACCCGTTTTTTCGTGTCTTGACACAAGAGCCGGATCAATGGATGGTCGGTGCACGGAGCGGGGGCCCTGAATGCGTCGGACGTCCCTGCGTGGATGATCCGCTGCCGGGGGTGGCCGTTGTTCTCGCTGATCCGCGCTCAGTTGCTCTTCCGCCGCGGCCGGCTGGTCGCCACGATCGCGGCGGTCGCCGTGGCCGTGGCCAGCTTCGCGCTGCTGGCGTCGGCGTCCCGCGGCTCGCAGGTCCAGGTCAACGGCACGGTGCAGGCCAACTTCCGGCCCACGTACGACATCCTGGTCCGCCCGCCCGCCGCCCTGCCATCGCAGGACGGGCTGGTCCGTCCCGACCGGGTCACCTCCACCTACGGCGGCATCACCGAGGCGCAGTGGCGCCGGATCCTCGACCTGCCCGGCGTGGACGTCGCCGCGCCCGTCGCGATGGCCGGCTACGTCATGCAGACCGCCGTCATCACCGTCGACCTCACCGACCACGTCGCCGCCGGCGGGCAGCGGCAGGTGCTGCGCGTCCGCCCCGTCTTCACCGGCGACCGGGGCCTGTCCAGCATCGCCGACGGGCCGAAGTACCTCTACGCGACGCGGAACGCCCTCGAGTTCGTGCCGGGGGAGCCGTGGATCGAGGGCAAGAACTACGACAGCTCGGCCCTGCCCAAGCCGCCGGAGATCCATGAGCACGGCGCCGCCGGCGTGACCGCGGTGTGCGAGGGCATCACCGGGTACTTCGACACGGTCGACGCGCTGTCGGTGAGCGACCGCACCGAGGCCCACTGCTGGTCCAGCGACCCCACGTCCAGCATCGAGCGGACCCCGCGGCCGCAGGTGCGGGTGCTCTTCCCGATCCCGCTGCTGCTCGCCGCGATCGACCCGGTGCAGGAGGCCAGGCTCGACGGCCTCGACCGCGCCGTCGTCTCCGGCGGCTACCTGAACGCCGGCGACACCGCCGCGGGCATCCCGGTCCTCGCCGCCGGCAGCCTGGACCTCGACCAGCAGGTGCGCGTGGAGATCGAACGCATCGGCGGCGACGCGGCCGACAAGACCGGCGCCGGCATGCGGCTGGACAACGCGGTCGACTACTACGCCACCCAGCCGTCCACCCCGATCGGCGCGCGGGCGTTCAGCGCGCAGGACCTGTACCCGGCCGTGCTCGACGCGATCGCGCACCCTCCCGCCGCCGGCGGCTTCCCACCGGCGGCGGGCACCTCGGTCGTCAACGAGTGGTGGACCACCAGCCCCCTGACGCTCGCGGACGGCTCCGCCGCCGTGGTGCCCTACTCGGGCGGCGAGTGGGGGAAGGTCCCGCACGGCATGCCGGACGGCAAGCCGCTGCCGATGGGCCTCGCCGACGACCCCGTCCGCGCCGTCGTCCGGCACGGGCGGGACGGCGACAGCAAGGCGGCCAGCGCGTTCCTGCGCGGCGTCGGCGTGTACGACCCGGCGAAGGTCGACACCGGCCCGGCCCTGTCCCGGCCGCCGTTCGACCTGTACGCCGGGCCCGCCGCGACCGGCGCCGACGACGCGGCCCGCGCCGCGCTCGGCGACCGGCCGCTGATCGCCGGCACCAGCTTCGCCGGCCCGCTCGGCCAGCGGCCGCACCTGCTCACCACGCTGTCGGCGCTGCCGGCGCTGCACCGGGCGCCGTACAACAGCCTGGATCCCGCGCACGGCGTCGACGCCGGCGCCCCGATCTCGATGGTGCGGGTCCGCGTCGCGGGCACCGTCGGCATGGACGCGTTCTCCCGGGAGCGGGTCCGTGCCGTCGCCGACCAGATCCACCTCGCGACCGGGCTGCGGGTCGACCTCACCGTCGGCTCGTCGGCGGCGGCCGTTCCGCTGGCGCTGCCGGCCGGCAAGTTCGGCCGCCCGGCCCTCGCCGTCCGCGACAACTGGCTGAAGCTCGGCGTCGCCACCACTATCGTGTCCGCGATCGACCGTAAGTCGCTGGTCCTGTCGATCCTCGTCCTGGTCGCCTGCGCCCTCGCCGTCGGCAACGCGACCGGCGCCGCGGTCCGCGGCCGGTCCACCGAGCTCGCCGTGCTCGCCTGCGTCGGCTGGCCCCGCAGGCGCCTGTTCGCGCTCGTGGCGGCGGAGTCGTCGGCGGTGGGTGCGGTCGCCGGCCTGCTGGGCACGATCCTGGCGCTGGCGCTGTCCCGCGTGCTCGGCGTCGACCTCGGCGCCGGCTACGCGCTCCTGGCCATCCCGGCGGCCCTGCTGCTGAGTCTCCTGGCGGCGCTGCCACCCGCGTGGCGGGCCACCCGCGCCGACCCGGTGGCAGCCGTGCGGCCCGCGGTCGCGCCGGCCCGCCGCCCCCGGGCCCCGCAGCGCATCGCCGGCCTCGCCCTCGGCAACGTCCTGCGCACCCCCGGCCGCACCGCCGTCGGCGCGGCCAGTCTGGCGATCGGCGTGGCCTCGCTGACCCTCCTCGTCATCATCAATCTGACGTTCCGCGGCAGCGTCTCCGGCACGGTCCTGGGCGACGCGATCACCGTCCAGGTGCAGGCCACCGACTACATCGCGGCGGCACTCACCACCCTGCTCGGCGCCGCCACGGTCGCCGACGTCCTCTACGTCAACATCCGCGAACGGGCCGCCGAGTTCGCCCTGCTGGGCGCGGTGGGCTGGACCGACGCGTGGACCGCCCGCCTCGCCGGGTACGAGGCGCTGGCGCTCGGCGTCCTGGGCGCGACCACCGGGACTGGGATCGCGCTCGGCACCGCCGCCCTGCTCAGCTCCGAGCTCACCGGCACCTCGTTCGCGGTCGCCGCCGCCGCGGCCCTCGCCGGCACGCTGCTGGCCGTCGCCGCCGCGATCCTGCCGGTGCGATCGCTGCGCGGCCTGCCGAAGGCGAGGCTGCTCGCCGAGGAGTAGCTCAGGCGGTCCGGTGCGGGGTGGTGTTGAACCGGCCGCGGAACTCGTTGAGCATCTCGTCGTCGACCTCCGCACCGCCGGCGACCGCCGCGTGCACCTGCCGGAAGTAGTCCTCGTACCCGGCCGGCGTGTACAGGCACAGCCCCCGCGCGGGAGCGTCGCCGGCGTTGCGGAACCCGTGCGGCGCCCCGCGCAGCGCGGCCAGCAGGCTCCCCGGCCCGGCCGTGACCTCGCCGCTGCCGTCGTGCAGCGTGAGCTCCCCGTCCAGGACATAGAAGAACTCGTCGTGCGCGTGGTGCACGTGCGGCCGCGCGCCGACCGTCCCCGGCCCGAGCGTGAACTCCTCGAACCCGAACCGCCCACCGGTCTGCGCCGACGTCAGGCGGAACAGGTGCTCCACCCCCGCCACGTCGATCAGCTCACCCTCACCCGGCGGCACCAACAACGCCCGCATCGATACATCCCCGTCCATGATCGCAGTCTGTCAGCCGCGTCGGAAACTCGCTGTCCCGTCCACCTGGCCCGGTGGTACACACCCCGGGTGGAGTTTCCTGAGCTGCTCCGGCTGATCGACGAACGGTCCACCGCCTTCAGCGCCGCGGTCGCCGCCGCGCCCGCACTCGACGCGCAGGTGCCGACCTGCCCCGGGTGGACGCTGCTCGACCTGGCACACCACCTGGGCGACGGCCGCCGCAAGTGGGCGTCGATCGTCGCCGCCGGCCCCGCGTCCACTCCCCCGCCGCCCGTCCCGGCGGAACCCGCGCCACAGGACCGCTCGGCCCTGCTGCCCTGGCTGGCCGCCTCGACGCGGCAGCTGCTGGACGCGCTGCGGTCCGCCGGCCCCGACCGCGGCTGCTGGACCTGGTGGGCGGACTCGGAGTCCCAGCAGACCAGCGGCGCCGTGGCCCGCCACCAGCTCCAGGAGGTCGCCGTGCACACGTACGACGCCCAGCTCACCACCGGCGCGCCGCAACCCCTCCCGACCGGCATCGCCCTCGACGGCGTCGAGGAGTTCCTGGCCACCTGCTGCGCCGGCGCCTACCGCTGGCCGCACACTCCCGCCACCCTCGACTACCACGCCACCGAGGGCCGCTCCTGGCGCCTGTCCCTCACCGCCGACGCCGTCCGCCTCACCCGCTCCCCGGCCCCGACCCCGGCCGACGCCGCCCTGCACGCCACCGCCAGCGACCTGGTCCTCACCTTGTACGGCCGCGTCCCCTTCGACTCCCTGCCCCTCACCGGCGACCGCCGCCACTTCGACCTGCTCGTCGCCTGGGACCCCGACGAGGAGCCCCTGACGGCCTAGATTCGACGGGTGTCGCAGACGCACCATCTTCACGTCGACGGGGGTCGACTGATCAAGCGGTACGTCTCGTGGTCGCGCGGGGAACACCGCCGGGAGTGGGCCGTGCTGCACCGGGTGCACGCCCGATGCCCCGACCTGGTGCCCGAGCCGCTCGAAGCCGACCTGGACGCGCTCTGATCAGGCCGCGGCGGCCACGGCCCCGGCGGCGAGGGCGGTCACCGCGGCGAAGTCGCCGGCGGCGATGGACGCGCGGGGCACCATCCAGCTGCCGCCGACGGCCAGCACCGAGGGCACGGCGAGGTAGTCCCGCACGTTCGACGCGTCGATCCCGCCCGTCGGCACGAAGCGGACCTGGGCGAACGGGGCGGCGAGCGCGGCCACCGCGCGGGCGCCGCCGGACGTGCCCGCGGGGAAGAACTTCAGCACGTCGACGCCCAGCTCCAGCGCCGCCATGATCTCGGTCGCCGTGGTGGCGCCGGGCAGGGCGGGCACGTTGTGGAAACGGCACCGGGTCACGACCGCGGCGCTGAGGCCCGGGGAGACGACGAACGTGGCGCCCGCCGCCACGGCCGCGTCGACCTGGGCCGGGGTGGTGACGGTGCCGGCGCCGACCGTGACGCCGCCGTGCCCGGCCATCCGGGCGATCGCCGCGGCGGCCGCGTCCGTGCGGAACGTGACCTCGGCGATCGGCAGGCCGCCGGCCACCAGGGCGTCGGCCAGGGGTTCCGCGGCGGCCGGGTCGTCCAGCACGACCACGGGGACGATCCGGTTGCCGCCGACGACATCGACAATGCTGCTCATGCGGGGAGGTCCTTCGCGAGGATTCGGGTGGGAACGTCGGCCGCGCCGGTGACGCCGAGCCGGGCCAGGGCGGCCACGCCGAGGACGGTGGCCTCCGGCTCGGCGACGAAGCGCAGCCGGCGCGCGGTGGCGTCCTGGCGCAGCCGGCGCCAGGGAGCCCAGCCGGCGGCGACGCCCGCGACGGTCACGTCCGCAATGCGGGTGCCGCCGAGTGCGCCGAGACGGGTGGTGGTGGCGTCGGCCTCGACGGCCAGGCCCTTGAGGAGACTGGCCATGGCCTGGGCCCGGGTGACGTCCATCGGCAGGGCGGCAGGGCGCACCGTGCGCGCGTCCGAGTCGATGCCGGCCGGGCCGACGGTGCCCAGGACCGCGTCGACCTCGGACCACATGACGTCGTCGGGCTGCTCGGCGTACAGCATCCGCCGCCACGACTGGTAGAACCGGCCGGACGGGGTGGCGCGGTGCAGGTACCGCAGCCCGCCCGCCACGAACACGCCCACGTCGATCCCGGCGTCGACCCGCTCGGGCAGGGCGTCGACGAGCAGCACCTGCGCCTCCGACGTGCCCGCCGAGACGTAGACGTCGCCGGGCTTGCGCACGCCGGAGCCGAATGCCCCGCACATGTGGTCGTGGCCGCCGGTGACGACGGCGACGCCCCGGGGCAGGACCCCGGCGCCGGAGGTGTGCCCGACGACCGTGGCGCTGCCGGTGAGGGCGGGCAGGCGCATGGCACCCAGGCCGAGGGAGGGCAGGGCCGCCTCGTCCAGGGTGCCGGCCCGCACGTCGAGCAGGCCGGTGCGGGAGGCGTGCGAGACGTTGAGGAACACCGGCGCGGACGGGTCGGCCAGCAGGTCCCGGGCGACGAAGTCGGCGAGGGAGGTGAACGTGCGGGCGCCGCCGAGCAGGCCGGCGCGGTCCAGCCAGAGCAGCTTGAAGACGGAGAACGTGTCGTCGACGCCCGCCCAGGCCTCGCCCGCGTGCGGCTTGGCCTCGCGGCCGTGGCCGGCGAACCAGGCCGGCACCGGGGCGGTGACCTCGCCGCCGGCGCCGAGCATCACGACCTCCTCGCCGACGGAGCCGACGCCGATGCCGGCGATGTCCCGCGGGCGGACGGCCGGGTCGTCCAGCAGCCGCCGCAGCAGCCCGGCCACCGCCGCGGTGAGCCGGGCGGGGTCGCGCCGCCCGCCCCACGCGTCGTCGCTGACCTCGGTCGGCGCCGAGTACAGCGCGATGAGCCGTCCGGCTTCGGCGTCGTAGCAGCCGACCTTCGTCCGGGTGGTGCCGATGTCGACACCGAGGAACAAGCTCATGTGGAGACCGTCACGCGCTCGCGGAGGGTGGCGACCAGGTCCGGGTCGACGTCCGGGGCGAGCGAGGCCGCGTTGGCCGCGCCCATCGCCGCCGCCAGGGTCAGGGCCGCTGCCGGCGTCTCGCCGCGGCCGAGTGCCACCGCGAGCCCGGCCAGGAACGAGTCCCCGGAGCCGGTGGCGTTGACCGTGTCGACCGCCGGGCTGTCCGCGGTGAGCCGCTCGCCGGGGCCGACCCAGACCGCGCCGCCGGCGCCGCTGGTGACCACGAGGGTGGCGCCGGTCGCGGCGTGCAGCTCGCGCGCGGCGGCGAGCAGGTCGGCCGGGTCGGACAGGTCGCGGCCCAGGATGCCGGCCAGCTCGTGGGCGTTGGGCTTGATCACCAGCCGGCCGCCGCGGGTCCCGCGGGTGCCGGCGTCGTCGATGACCCGGGCGAGGGCGTCGCCGTGGGCGTCGACGAGAGCGGTCGCGCCGTGGCTCAGGGCCGCGCGGGCGACGACGGCGTGCAGGTCGGGCGCGCACCCGGGCGGCAGGCTGCCCGTGGAGACGACCACGTCGCCCGGCCGGACCGCGGCGGCCAGGCCCGCGGCGAGCTGCTCCTGCTCGCCGCGGGTGACCTGGGGACCGCGCTCGTTGAGCACCGTCGAGCGCCCGGTGGACCGCTCGATGACGACCGGCGTCACCCGGGTCTCGCCGGCGATCTCGATGTGCCGGTCGGCGACGCCCATCTCCTCGCAGCCGCGGCGGATGACCTGGCCGACGAAGCCGCCGACGAACCCGTGGGCGGCGACGGTCGCCCCGAGGCGCCGGGCGCCCCGGCACACGATCATGCCCTTGCCGCCGGGAAGGCTCTGCACGTCCACGACCCGGTTGACCTCGAACGGCGCGAAGTGCTCGACGACCTGCAGCCGGTCGAGGGCCGGGTTGGGACAGACCACATGCAAGGTGAAGCCTGTCACTATTCGCCGTCGATCTGGTACAGCGCGAACAGCTCCTCGTCGGTGGCCCCGAGGACCTCCTGCTCCCGCTCGCGGAACGTCTGCGCGGTGACCCGGACGAGCTCGTCGAGCCTGTCGGCCTGCGGCGGCAGGTTCATCGCCGCGTACGGGTTGCCGCCGGCGCCGAGCGGCTCGGCCGAGCAGTAGTTGTCGCCGCGCTGGTAGCCGATCGCGTACAACGCCATGATGATGACGTCGAGGTCGAGCAGGCCGTGGCCGAGGGCGCGCCGGTTGGTGTCGGCCAGGTGCAGGTTGAGCATCCGGTGGCCGTGGTCGAGCAGCGTGGCGCCGATGTGCAGCTCGCCGCTGAGCATGTGATAGGTGTCGCCGTTGATGTGCGAGATCGCCGGGTGGTCGACGAGGTCGAGCAGCCGCAGCGCCTGCTCGAAGGTGTGCACGACGCTCGTCTCCTCGGGACGGATCGGCTCGACGGCGCCGCGGATCCCGGCCTGGGCGAAGTCGTCGGCGACGTGGCGCATGGTGCTGGCCGAACGCTCCAGCTCGTAGGAGTCGAACGCGGCCGGGCGCCCGACCGAGCCCGCGCCGAAGAGCAGGTAGGTCCCGCCGACTGCCTGGGTGAAGGCGGCCTGCCGGCGGAAGTACTCCACGGCCCGGGCGCGCACGTGCGGCTTGTTGTGCGCGAACTCCTGGTCGGGGGTGACCATGCCGCAGATGCCCGAGACGGTGATGCCGTGGTCGCCGAGGGTCTTGAGGGTGGCGTCAGGCTTGTAGCCGAAGTCGTCGGAGTACAGGTTGCCGTGCAGCTCGATGTACTGCACGCCGTACTTCGCCAGCCGCTGCGCCGACACCCCGAGCTCCTCGGTGCCGAAGCCCCAGTTGCTCCAGCCGAACTTCAGGCGCGGCTCGTTGGCGGTGTGGGAGCGGCGCGCCTCGACGAACGCCTTGACGACCCGCTGGTCATGGACGCGGAAGGGTTGGGGCTTCATCTCAGGGTCCTTTCGGAGAACGGAGCCGGCTCAGCGGCCGGACAGGAAGCGCTGGCGCAACGCGGCCGGGCTCAGGTGGCGCAGGTTGCCCTGCCGGCCCTGGTCGAACAGCGCGGCCAGGACGATGACCAGGCCGATGCTGAGCTGTTGCAGGAACGGGGAGAGGGCGAGCAGGATGAACGCGTTGCGCAGGACGCCGAGCAGGCAGGCGCCGAGGAACGCGCCGATGATGGAGCCACGGCCGCCGGAGAGGCTGGCCCCGCCGATGACCGCGGCGGCGATGACGTCGAGCTCGTAGCCCGTGCCGGCCTGCGCCTCGGCGACGCCGACCTGGGTGGAGAAGATGATGCCGGCCAGACCCGCGAGCAGGCCGATGAGCACGAACGTGAGGATGCGGGTGCGCCCGACCGGGATGCCGCCGGTGCGGGCGGCGGCGTCGTTGTCGCCGATCGCCGTGACCCGCAGGCCGAAGACGGTGCGGGTGAGCAGCAGCTGGCCGAGGAGGACCAGCACGATGAAGATGATGACGCTGACCGGGACGCCGCCGAACACCCGGCCCTGCCCGATGAATGACAGCTCGGAGGGCATCGACTGGGGCAGGCCGCCGGTGACGAGCTGGGTCAGGCCGCGGGCGATGGACAGCATGCCGAGGGTCACGATGAACGAGCTGACCCGGCCGATGACCACGACGGTGCCGACGAGCAGGCCACAGACGCCGCCGACGGCGATGCCGGCGAGCATGGCAATCCACGGGTTGGCGCCGCTGCCGTAGACGGAGCCGGCGGTGACCGCGGACAGCGCCAGCACGGAGCCGACCGACAGGTCGATCTCCTTGGCGATGAGCACGAACGTCTGGCCGACGGCGATGACACCGACCACGACGACGGTCTGCAGGACGTTGTAGAGGTTGTCCGTGCGCAGGAAGTTGCTGTTGATGAGGCTGACGACGAAGCCCAGCAGGATGATCACGCCGAGCAGGCCGGTCTCCTGCCGCTTGAAGACCGCGCGCGCGACGTCCTTCGCGGAGCGGCTGCGCTGCGGGGCCGGTGCGGTGACGGTGGGGGCAGACATGCTCATCCTTCGGTCGATCCCATGGCGGCGGCCACGATGGGCTGCGGTCCTGCGGTGTTGGGCGCGTCGAGGGTCAGCCGGCCCTGGCGGACCACCACGACGCGGTCGGCCAGCTCCACGACCTCCTCGAGCTCGGAGGAGATGAACCACACGGCGAGGCCCTCGGTGTGGGCCAGCTCGCGCAGGGTCGCGTAGATCTCGGCCTTCGTGCCGACGTCCACGCCGCGGGTCGGCTCGTCGAGGATCAGCACCCGCGGCTTGGCGGCCAGGGCGCGGGCCAGCAGCACCTTCTGCTGGTTGCCGCCGGACAGCGCGGTGATCGGCGCCTCGGTGGAGGCGGTCTTCACCCCGAAGCGGCGGGTGAGCTCGCGCGCCGCGGCGTTGGTGCGCCGGGCCGACACGAAGCCGAACGGCCCGAGCGTGGACAGGATGCGGACCGTGAGGTTGTAGCCGACCGTCTGGGCGTGGAAGACCTCGGTGCGCCGCTCCTCGGCGACGTAGGCGATGCCGAGCTTCTGGGCCCGCCCGGGGCCGGAGATGCGGGCCGGGCGGCCGCCGACCAGGACCCGGCCGCCGCTGATGCGCCGCGCGCCGATGACCGCCTCGGCGATCTCGGTGCGCCCGGCGCCGACCAGGCCGGACATGCCGAGGATCTCGCCGCGGCGCAGCGCGAAGCTCACGTCGGCGAAGCCCTCGCCCGAGAGGTTGGCGAGCTCCAGCGCGACCTCGGCGTCCCGGGCGTGCGCGACGGCGTCGCGGCGCTCCGCGACGGTCTCGGCGACCACGGCCCGCTTGCGCTCGCCGGCCATGAGCGCCACGGCCCGCTGCTCGTTGATCTCGGTCGGGTCGCCGGCCGCGACGAACGTGCCGTCGCGCAGCACGATGACGTGGTCGACGATCGAGAACACCTCGGCGAGGCGGTGGCTGACCAGCACCACCGCCACACCGTCGGCGCGCAGCCGCCGCACGACGCTGAACAGCCGCTCCGACTCCTCGTGGGTGAGGCTGGAGTTGGGCTCGTCGAGGAACAGCACCTTGGGCTGGCGGGACAGGGCCCGCACGATGTCCACCATCTGCCGCGAGGCGGCCGACAGCTCGCGGCACAGCGTCGCGGGGTCCGGCAGGTAGTCGGTCATGCCCAGGTCGCGCAGCAGCTCGCGGGCCCGGGCGACGTTCTCGCCCCGGCGGGCGGCCGCGTAGGCGGGCCGCTCGCCGAGGTCGTAGAGGAACAGGTTGTCGGCGATGGTGAGCTCGCTGATCAGCAGCGGCTCCTGGTGCACGACAACGACACCGGCGGCGATCGCCTCGAGCGGCGAGCCGAAGCTCACCTCCTGCCCGGCGAGGGTGAGCCGCCCGCGATCGGGGCGCATCTCTCCGGAACAGAGCCGGATGAGGGTGGACTTGCCCGCGCCGTTCTCGCCGAGCAGCCCGGTGACCTGCCCGGCCGGGAAGGCCAGCGACACGTCACGCACGGCCCGGACGGCGCCGAACGATTTCGCCAGGCCGGCGACCGCGAGGGCCGCCGGCTTCTCAGTGCTCGTCATGCTTGCCACAACCTTCAGGTGCTACCGGTCAGGAAGCGCCCGGCGTGCCCAGCGGCACGGAGGACGGGTCGTGCTGGGCCAGGTTGTCCTTGGTCACGAACGGAGCCTCGGCCTCCTGGGCGACCTGGTCCGGGTTCTTGCCGGTGACGACGGCGTTGTACAGCTGGATGGCGACGTTGTAGCCCTGGCCGAACGCGTCCTGGCCGATCACGCCGTACATCGAGCCGTTCTTGATCGCGTCGATGTTCTCGGTGGTGATGTCGAAGCCGATGACCTTGACCGTGTCCTGCTTCTTGGCGGCGGCTACGGCCTGCGCGGCGCCGAACGGGCCGCCGGCGGTGGCGTAGATGCCGACCAGGTCCGAGTTGGACTGCAGGTAGTTCTGCGCGGCCGTGAAGGTGTTGGAGGCGGAGTCCTTGGCCTCCACGCCCTGCCCGACGAGGGTCAGGCTGGAGCCCTGCAGGCCGTCGACGAAGCCCTTGCGGCGCTGCTCGGAGCCCGGGGCGGTGAACTGGCTGACGATGATGCCGACCTTGCCGGCCTTGCCGCCGGTCGCCTTGATCATCTCCTTGGCCGCGGTCTGGCCGGCCTTGTACTGCTCCTGCGCGTAGTTGACCGTGCCGCCCGAGGAGCCGACGCAGTCGAACAGCGTGTTGTACGCGCCGAGCTTGTCGCCCTTGGCCGACAGCGTCTTGATGTCGGCGCAGTTGCCCTCGCCGGCGATGAAGAAGCCGATGCCCTTGTACCCCTGCGCGTCGGCGCCCTTGATCGCGCTCGACACCGTCTGCACGTCGATGTTGTCGCCGGCGACGATCCAGTCGACCTTGCCGTTGCGGGAGGCGAGCACCCGGTTGGCGTAGTCCGCTCCCGACTTCACCGACACCCAGTACGGGTTGTTCGCGAAGCCGATCATCGCCACCTTGACCTGCTTGTCCGGCTTCTGCTCGGTCGGCGCGGGCCGGCCGCTGATGACGTCGGACGGGCCGGAGGCGGCCTTGCTGTCATCGCCACCACCGCATGCGGCGGCGAGCATCGCGACGGCCACCAGCACGGCGGTGCCGCGCGTGAGCGACCGGATCCCGGTGCGTAGGTTCATCTGTCCTCCAAGGGGTGTGTTCGCCCATGCGGCCGTGCGGGGCCTGGGGATGCGGTGTTTCGGGGGGTCGTGGTTCAGCCGCCGGCGAGGCGGACCGCGGTGCCCAGGGCCCGGATCTCCTCGACGACGGTGGGACTGAGGCCGCTGTCGGTCACGACGAGGTCGATGTCCTCGATCGAGCCGTAGCGGCAGGCGGCCTGGAGGCCGAACTTGCTGTTGTCGGTGAGCAGCACCGACTTCTGCGCGGAGGCGAGGATGGCCGCCTTGACGGCCGCCTCGGCCGGATCGGGCGTGGAGAGCCCCCACGCCAGGTCGATCGCGTTGGCACCGACGAACGCGACGTCGAAGCGCAGCCCGGCCAGGCGTTCCAGGGCCCAGGTGTCGACCTCGGCGTAGCTTGCCGGGCGCACCCGGCCGCCGATCGTCATCACCGTGGAGTGGCCCAGGTCGGTCAGGGCGAGGGCGATCTGCAGGGCGTTGGTGACGATGAGCAGGTCGCCGCGGTCCGGCAGGAGTGCGGCGAGGTGGCCTGTCGTGGAGCCGGCCTCGATGAAGATGGCGCCGAAGGGCGGGATCTCCTCGGCCGCGGCCCGGGCGATGGCGATCTTCTCGTCGCGCCGCTCGGCGATCCGGTTGGAGACGCGCCCCTCGGCGGCGAGCGTCGCGCGGGCCACGGCGCCGCCGTGCACCCGCTGCAGGTCGCCCGCGGCCTCCAGCGCCGACAGGTCGCGGCGGATGGTCTCGGCGTTGACCGAGAAGCGGCTCGACAGCTCGGCTGCCTGCACGCGCCCGCTGCTGCGGACGATCTCGGTGATCTCGCGCCGGCGCTCGGCCGCCTGCATCGCGCCACCTCCCTTCCATGCCGCCTGCACGGAGCCCCTGTGGATTTCCGTGTGGGGGTTGTGGGTGAACCCACATCGCTTGTGGAGCCACACTACATCCGGTCCAGAAGTTGTCAACGCAAGATTTTGTGATCTTTACGTACGCGTGTCAGCGCCGCCCGAATATGCGTGCGCTTATGTCCGGTTAGATGGGCATTGAGCCAGATAGCCGGTCGCAATATCGTGGAACTTCACTACATCCGAGGTGGCTTTGTGTAGTGGATTCAACTTCCACGTGACACGGTCTTGTAAGTTTGCTACAAACTGAAGCCAGCAAGCACCACGCACGACGGAGGAGCACGGTGAGCGAAGTGCGCAGCGGCCCCGAGCTGGTCGTCACGCCGGACGGGCTGACGAACCGCACGGGCCGGTACGAGAAGCGGCTGGCCGACCTCGACGGCCTCTTTGCCGACGCCGGGGCGTTCGCCGCCCGCCTGGCCCAGGAGGCCGACCGGGTCATCTACCACGTCGACGAGTTCCGCCCGTCCGAGGCGGCCGGCGACCTCATCACCGGCATCTCCACGCTCTCGCCGGGCAAGGTCGGCGACGAGTTCCACATGACCCGCGGGCACATCCACGCCCAGCACGACCGGACCGAGATCTACCACTGCCTGGCCGGGCACGGCCTCATGCTGATGGAGACGCTCGACGGGCAGACCGTCGTCACCGAGCTGCGGCCGGGCGTCATCGCCTACGTCCCGCCGGTGCACATCCACCGCAGCGTCAACGTCGGCGACACCGACCTGGTCACCGTCTTCTGCTACCCGGCCGACGCCGGACAGGACTACGGCATCATCGCCCGCGCCGGCGGCATGCGGCACCTAGCCGTCGGCGAGGCCGGCGGATGGCGCCTGAAGGAGAACCCCAACTATGTCGCCCGATGAGCTGACCGGCCGCACCCTGGCCCGCATGGTCGACATCAGCGCGGTCCAGGCCCAGCACGGCCGCGCCGACGTCGAGGCCCTTGCCCGGCACGCCCTCGAGGGCGACTTCGTGGCCGCGCACGTGCTGCCGGCCTGGCTGCCGGTGCTGCGCCCGCTGCTGGCCGGGTCCACCACCAACGCCGGCTCGCCGGTCGGGTTCCCCTCCGGCGGCTCGGCCACCCCGATCAAGGTCGCCGAGGCCGGGTGGCTGATCGAGGCCGGCGTACAGGAGATGGACGTCGTCATGAACATCGGCCTGGTGCGCTCGGGCGAGCTCGCCGCGGCCGGCCGGGACGTGGCGGCGGTGCTGTCGGCGGTCGGGGGCGCGGTGCCCGTCAAGGTGATCCTGGAGGTCGGGCTGCTCGACGAGGGGCAGCTCCGCGACGCCGCCCGCGCCGCCCTGGACGCCGGGGCCACCTCGCTCAAGACCGGCACCGGCTGGCAGGGCGTGGCCACCACCCCGCGGCACGTCGAGATCATGCGCGCGGCCGCCGGCCCCGGACCCGAGATCAAGGCCTCCGGCGGCGTCCGCTCGCTGGAGCAGATCCGCGCGCTGATCGCCGCCGGCGCCACCCGCTTCGGCATCAACACCGCCATCGCCGTGCGGCTCGTCGCCGAGGCCGGCGCCTGATGCCCACCGTCCTCACCCCCGCCACCCTGGTCCCGGCCACCGCGCCGACCATGTACTTCGTCGGCGTCACCACCGGCTCCTCCGCCATCCACCGCGTCTTCGCCGCCTGGCGCCCCCTGCTCGGCCTCGACGGCGTCGAGCTGACCGGCATCGACATCCCCGTCGGTGCGCCCGCCCCCGACTACCGCGCGGTCGTGGCCCACCTGCGCGACGATCCCCTCTCCCGCGGCGCCCTGGTCACCACCCACAAACTCGACCTCTACGCCGCCACCCAGGACCAGCTGCGCGGCGTCAACGGCGACGCCGCGCGGCTGCACGAGGTCAGCGCCCTCGTCGCCGGCGACGGCTTCATCGACGGGCTGGCGCTGGACACCATCACCAGCGAGCTGTCACTGCACGCGATCGTGCCGGCCCTCGCCGGGCGCGACGTGCTCGTCATGGGCGCGGGCGGCGCCGCCCTCGCGCTGTGCGACTACTTCGCCCACCGGTCCGGCCCCGACGCCCCCGCGAGGGTCGTCGTCACCGACATCGCCGAGGAGCGCCTGACCGCCATCGTCAAGGCGACCGCCGGGGGCGACCCGGGCATCGCCTGGCAGTCCCGCCTGCTGGCCCGCGGCGACAACCACGACGCGCTGCTGGCCGAGCTGGCCCCCGGCGCGCTCGTGGTCAACGCGACCGGGATGGGCAAGGACCGGCCCGGCTCGCCGCTCAGCGACGCGGCCGTCTTCCCGCACGGCGGGGCGGTCTGGGAGTTCAACTACCGCGGCGAGCTGGGCTTCCTGCGCCAGGCCCGGGCCCGCGCCGCCGCCGACGCGCTCACCGTCGAGGACGGATGGCGGTACTTCGTGCACGGCTGGACCCGCGCCATCGACGCCGTCTTCGACCTCGGCCTGCCGACGGAGGGCGCCGGCTTCGACCGGCTCTACGCCGCGGCGCAGGAGGTCCGGTGACCCTGCTGGCCCGCTGGCTCGGCCAGGCCGGGTTCGTGCTCACCGCGGGGGTGGCGCACCTCGCCGTCGACCCGTACCTGTCGGACTCACTCGCCGAGAAGTACGCCGGGCGCCTGTTCCCGCACACCCGCATGCGCCCCGCCCCGCTCGCTCCGCGGCAGCTGCCGCCGCTGGTCGCCGTGGTGTGCACCCACGCGCACACCGACCACATGGACCCCGCGACCCTGACCCCGCTCATGGCCGACCAGCCGCGGCTGCGCCTGGTCTGCCCGCGCGCCGTCACCGGGGAGGCACTGCGCCGCAGCGGCGCGGACGCGTCCCGGCTGGATCCGCTGCGCGCAGGCGAGCAGACCGGCTACGGCCCGTTCGCGATCAGCGCGGTGCCCTCCGCCCACGAGGAGCGCGAGTTCGACGAGCACGGCGACGACCGGTTCCTCGGCTACGTCATCGACGCCGCCGGCACCCGGGTCTACCACTCCGGCGACTGCGCGCCCTGGGACGGCCTGGCCGAGTGGCTGGGGTCCATGGCCGTCGACGTGGCGCTGCTGCCGGTCAACGGGCGCGACGCGCACCGCCGCGACAACGGCGTGCCCGGCAACTTCACCTTCGAGGAGGCCGTGCGGTTGTGCGCCGCCGCCGGGATCGGCACCCTCGTCCCACATCATTGGGGCATGTTCGCCTTCAATTCCGCTGACCCGGCCGGGTTCGACTTCGGCCTCGCCGGGCGCCTCGGCGTCACCGTCCAGCTGCCGGTGCACGGCGCCACGATGATCCTGCGGGGGCGTCGATGAACGGCCCGGCCGGCGGCCCCGTGCTCGTCCGGATCAACCAGCACCTCGACCAGCTGCGCCGCTCCGAGCGCAAGGTCGCCGACGTGGTGCTGGCCAACCCGCGCGGCGTGGTGCAGATGACCCTGGCCGAGCTCGCCGAGGCGGCCGGGGTCAGCCAGCCCACGATCGTGCGCTTCGCCAACGCCATCGGCTGCGACGGCTTCCACGACTTCCGCATCCAGCTGGCGCAGAGCGTCGCGCTCGGCGTGCCGGCCACCCAGTCGGTCATCGAGGCCCAGGACGACACCGCCACCACGGTCGGCAAGATCTTCGACTTCTCCATCACCTCGCTGGACCACGTGCGCCGCCACCTCGATCTCGACGCGATCGGCCGGGCCGTGGACACCCTCGCCTCCTGCTCGAACATCGTGTTCATCGGCCTCGGCGCGTCCGGGATCGTGGCGATGGACGCCGAGCAGAAGTTCCCCCTCTTCGGCGTGCCGTGCTCGGCCCAGATCGACACCCACCAGCAGTTCCTGGCCGCCTCGACCAGCCGGCCCGACACCGCGTTCGTGGCGATCTCCAACACCGGCCGCACCGTGTCCATCCTCGACACCGTGCGCGTCGCGCGGGAGCGCGGCGCCACCGTCATCGGCATCACCGGCGGCCCGTCGCCGCTGGCCGAGCTGTCCAACATCGCCATCCTCGTCGAGTCGCTGGACAACACCGACGTCTACACGCCGACGATCTCGCGCCTGGCCCAGCTCGTCGTCGTCGACATCCTCGCCACGATGGTGCTGCTGCGCCGCGAGGAGTCCGCCCTGGAGGACATCCGCACCATGAAGACGCGGCTGTCCCGGATGCGATCGGGGATGCCGCGCGCATGACGACGCTTGATGTGGTCCTCGCCTTCGACCTCGGCACCGGCGGCTGCAAGGCCGCCCTCGTCGACGCCTCCGCGCGCGTGCTCGCCACCGCGTTCGTCGCCTACCCGACCGCCTACCCGGCCCCGGGTCGCCACGAGCAGCGCCCGGCCGACTGGTGGGCCGCCCTGGCCGCCGCGACGAGCCGGCTGCCGCTGTCCGGGCACCGGGTCCGGGCCGTGGCGCTGTCGGGGCACAGCCTGGCGATGGTGCCGGTCGACGCGGACGGCGCACTGTTGCTGGAGTCCGTGCCCATCTGGTCGGACGTGCGCGGCGAGGCCGCCGCGACGGCCTTCTTCGGGCACGCGGCCGAGCACGACTGGTACGCGTCCACGGGCAACGGCTTCCCCGCCGGCATGTACACCGTGTTCAAGGCGGCCTGGCTGCGGTCCGAGACGCCGCTGGGCCCACGGGTCGCGCGCATCCTGGGCAGCAAGGACTGGATCAACGCCCGGCTCACCGGCGTGCAGGCCACCGACCCCAGCTACGCCTCCGGGTCGGGCGCCTACGACCTGCTGACCCGCGCCCTGCGCCCGGACGTGTTCGCGGCGCTCGGCGTGCCGGCCGGCTGGTGGCCCGACATCGTCGCCTCCACCGCGGTCGTCGGCACCGTCACCGCGGCGGCCGCCGCCGAGACCGGCATCCCGGCCGGGGTGCCCGTCGTGGCCGGCGGCGTCGACAACTCCTGCATGGCCCTCGGCGCCGGGCTGGACCGGCCCGGCGCCGCGTACCTCTCCCTCGGCTCGTCCAACTGGGTCACCGTCGCCGGCGCCGAGCCGGTCCTCGACGCCGTGCAGCGGCCGTTCGTCTTCGACCACGTGCTGCCCGGCCTGTACGTCTCGGCGCTGTCCACGTTCGGCGGCGGCAGCAGCCTCACCTGGCTCGCCGGCCTGCTCGGGCGGGACGGCGACCTCGACGCGCTGCTGGCCGAGGCGGCCGCGGCCCCCGTCGGCGCCGCCGGCCTGACCTGCGTGCCGACGCTCGCCGGCGGCACCGTCGCGGAAGGCGGCCCCTCCGTGCGCGGCGCATTCCTCGGACTCGACCTCGGCCACACCCAGGGCCACGTCGCCCGAGCCGTCGTGGAGGGCATCGGCTTCAGCCTGGCCGACGCCGCCGCGGTGATGCTCGCCGGCGCGCCGCCCGGCGCCCCGATCACCGCCGTCGGCGGCGGCGCCCGCGGCGCCCTCCTGCTCCAGGTCCTCGCCGACCTGCTCGACCGGCCCGTCACCCGCCCAGCCGACGCCCAGCACTGCGCGGCGCTCGGCGCGGCGGCCCTGGGCTGGCTCGGCATCGGCGCCTGGGACTCGACCGCCCCGCTGGCCGCCGGCACCGAGGCCCGGGAGCTGCCGGGAGGGCGTGACACCCGGGAGCTGCCGGGAGGGCGTGACACCGGCGAGGCCGACGTCGTCGTCCCGCGCGCCGGTGCGGCCGCCGACTATGCCCTGCCCCGGGCCCGCTTCCACGCCGCCCGCGCGGCCGTGCGAGCCCAGTCCGAAGTCACATAACGCTCAACGCTCTTGGAGTTCCACCGTGCCCCTCGCTGATCCACGCCCCATCCTCGCCGCCGCCCGCGCCAGCGGGCACGGCATCGGCGCCTTCAACACGACCCTGCTCGAACACGCCGAGGCGCTCGTCGCCGGCGCCGAGGCGGCCGCGGCGCCGCTCATCATGCAGATCAGCGAGAACGCGGTCCGCTACCACGGCTCCCTGCGCCCGCTGGCGCTGGCCGCCCGGGCCCTCGCCGAGGCCGCGACGGTGCCGGTCGTGCTGCACCTGGACCACGCCGAGGACGTCGACCTGGTCCACGAGGCGGTCGACCTGGGCTTCACCTCGGTCATGTTCGACGGTTCCCGGCTCGACGACGCGCGCAACCGGGCCGTCACGGGCGAGGTCGTGGCCTTCTGCCACGCCGCCGGGGTCGCGGTCGAGGCCGAGCTGGGCGAGGTCGGCGGCAAGGACGGCGTGCACGCCCCCGGGGTGCGCACCGACCCCGGCGACGCCGCCGCGTTCGTGGCCGACACGGGCGTGGACTCCCTGGCCGTGGCCGTCGGCACGTCGCACGCCATGGCGACCCGCGACGCCGTCGTGGACGTGGAGCTGGTCGCGGCGATCGCGGCCCGGGTGCCGGTGCCCCTCGTGCTGCACGGCTCCTCCGGCGTCGACGACGAGACGCTGGCCCGGGCGGTGACCGCCGGCATGACGAAGGTCAACATCGCCACCCACCTCAACAAGTGCTTCACCGCCGTGGTCCGCGCCCGCCTGGAGGCCGACCCGAAGCTCATGGACGCCCGCAAGTACGTGGCCCCCGCCCGCGACGTCATGGCCGCCGAGGTCACCCGCCTCATCCGCGTGCTCAACCCCGTCGCGCCGGTCGTGGCCGCATGAAGGTCCTGGTCACGCCGCGCAGCATGTCGGCGGCGGGCTCGCCCGCGCTGGACCGGCTCAGCGCCGCCGGCTACGAGATCGTCACCCCGTCGCCCGGGCGCCAGCCCACCACCGAGGAACTGCTCGACGCCGTGCCCGGCGTGGTCGGCTGGGTCGCCGGCGTGGAGCCGATCGGTGCCGAGGTCCTGGCCCGCGCCGACCGCCTCCGCGTCATCAGCCGCAACGGTGCCGGCAGTGACGCGATCGACGCGCGCGCCGCGGAGGCGCACGGCGTGCGGGTCATCACCGCCCGGGGCGCCAACGCGCAGGGCGTCGCCGAGCTGGCCCTGGCGCTGACCCTGATGGGCCTGCGCGGCCTGCCGGAGGCGGCCGAAGCGCTGCGCTCGGGCACGTGGCAGCGCAGCACGGGCCGGGAGGCGGCCGGGCGCAGCCTGGGCATCGTCGGCTACGGCGCGATCGGGCGCCGCCTCGCCGGGCTGGCCCGCGGGCTCGGCATGACGGTGATGGCCCACGACCCGTTCGTCGACGTCGCGGATGTCCCGCTGGTGTCCCTCGACGTGCTGCTGCGCACGAGCGAGGTCGTGTCCCTGCACGTGCCTCCGTCCCCGGACGGGCCGCTGCTCGGCGCGGCCGAGCTGGCCCTGCTGCGCGACGACGTGGTGCTGCTCAACACGGCCCGCTCGACGCTGGTCGACGAGGCCGCACTGCTGGCCGAGCTGCGGGCCGGGCGGATCGCGCTCTATTCGGTCGACGCCTTCGACCGCGAGCCGCCGGAGCCCTCCGAGCTGCTGCGTCAGCCCCGGGTGGTGCCGACGCCGCACCTGGGCGCGGCCACGGCCGAGAGCTCACGCCGCGCGGCCGAGGCCGCGGTGGACAACCTCCTCGCCGCCCTCGCCGCGTAGCCGCCGATCGGCTCTGGTCACGCCACGGTGCGTGCCCAGAGCCGGCCGTCGCCGCCGTCGATCGCATGAGGCCGTCGTTCGCTGCCGGCGAGCTCGATGGCGTCCGCATGCGTGGTGGCGAGCTCGACGGCCGCCATGACGGCCATGGGAACCGTGCTGCCCGGCATGACGCGGGCTACATGCGTTTGGCGGCGTCCTTGATGGCGGCGCGGATGCGGGGGTACGTGCCGCAGCGGCAGATGTTGCGCAGGGTGTCGAGGTCCGCGTCGGTGATGTCGCGGCCCTCGGCGGCGGTGCGGCGGACGAGGTCGACGGCGGCCATGATCTGGCCGGGCTGGCAGTAGCCGCACTGGGCCACGTCGTGGTCGAGCCACGCCTGCTGCATGGGGTGCAGGTCGCCGCCGGCGGTCGCGGCCAGGCCCTCGATGGTGGTGACCTCGTCGGTGGGGGCGAGGTCCTTCACCGGGATGGCGCACGGGTTCACGGCCCGGCCGTTGAGGTGGCTGGTGCACGCCTTGCAGACGTTGATACCGCAGCCGTACTTGGGGCCGGTGATCCCGAGGAGGTCGCGCAGCACCCACAGCAGGCGCTCGTCGTCGGCGGCGTCGACGGTGACCTGGGAGCCGTTGACGCGGAAGGTGTGCTGGGGCATGCGAGCGGCTCCTATGCAAGCCCGTCGGTGGGCGACGGCGGGATCGGCGGGACGGTCGGCTTGGGGGTGAAGGACAGCGTGCCGTGGTTGATCGGGAACGTGGTCGGCATGGTGCCGGTGGCCCGGCCGTAGGCGCACGCGACCGCGGCCATCGAGGCGGCCACGCCGAGCTCGCCGGCGCCGCCGGGCTGGTCGGACGTGCTGGGCATGACGATGACCTGCAGGTCGGGTGGGGTGTTCCACTGGCGGGTGTAGAAGTAGTTGTCCCAGCTGGCCTCGAGGAAGTACCCGTCGCGCAGGTGCAGGCTGGACGTCAGCGCCAGGGCGATGCCGTCCATGACGCAGCCCATCATCTGCGCCTCCAGCCCGCGCGGGTTGACGGCGAGACCGACGTCGACGGCGACCACCGCGCGGGTGACGCGGGGGCCGGCGACGCCGTCGCGGATCGAGCGGTTGACGGTGGCGGGGCGGCAGTCGAGCTCGACGAGGACGGCGCTGACGGCCTTGTACTCGGCGTGCAACGCGATGCCCTGCGCCACGCCGGCCGGTAGGGAACGGCCCCAGCCGCCGGCGGTGGCGACCCGGTCGAGGACGGCGCGGGAGCGGTCGTCGCGCAGGAAGGCCCGCCGGAACTGGTACGGGTCCCGGCCCATGCGGGCGGCGAGCTGGTCGACGACGAGCTCGCGGGCGCAGGTGACGTCGGGTGAGTAGACGTTGCGCATGCTGCCGGTGTTGAAGCCCTTGTCGGTCTCGTTGAGCAGCCGGCTGGTGACCCCGAAGTCGTAGGACATCGTCTGGCTGAGCTGGAAGAAGGTCTCGGAGAAGCCGATGTCGCCGACGGGCAGGCGGGCGGCGAAGGCGGTGATGATCTCGCCGAGGCCGTGGCTGAGGTCGGTGGCGACGCTGGTGTGCCGCTGGTCGTAGCTGAGGACGGTGTTGCCGAGGTACCCGGCGCGCACCCGCGACGTCGCCATCGGGTGCACCCGGCCCTGGCGGGAGTCGTCGGCGCGGTGCCACATGAGCTTCACCGGCCGGCCGATCTTCTGCGACACCTCGGCGGCCTCGAGGGCGGCGTCGAAGAACAGTTTGCGGCCGAACGAGCCGCCGCCCTCGGTGACGTGGACGGTGACGGCGCCGGCCGGCAGGCCGAGCTTGGCGGCGATCGCCTGCTTGGCGACGATCGGTGCCTTGAGCGCCGACCAGATCTCGGCGCGGCCGGCGCGGACGTCGGCGATGGCGCAGTTGGGCTCCAGGGCGCTGTTGTTGCGGAAGTGGAAGGTGAAGCGGGCGTCGACGACCGGGGTCGGCGCCCGCAGCCCGATCGGCAGCTCGGCGAGGGCGAGCTCCTGCCGGATGGTCTGGTCGGACTTGCCTTCGGCGGTGCCGGGCCGCCAGGTGACGCGCAGGGCGCGGACGGCGTCGATGCACTGGCCGAACGTCTGGGCGCGGACGGCGACGCCGGTGCCGATGACGACGACGTGGGTGACGCCGGGCATCGCCTGGACCTCGGCGAGGTTGGCGACCGAGCCGACCTTGCCGTTGATGGTCGGCGGGCGGCAGACCATGGTCGGTTTGGCGTCGGGGACGTCGAGGTCCATGGCGAAGCGCTTGCGGCCGGTGACGGCGTCGCGGGCGTCGACGCGGTTGTGGGGCTTGCCGATGACGGTGAAGCTCTCGCGGGCGGTGAGCTCCACCGCCATCGGTGTGGTGCGGGCGCTCGCCGCCGCGACGGCGAGCGCTCCGATGTCGAGGTACCGGCCGGAGCGATCGGTGATCACTCCGGCCCGCAGGGTCAGGTCGGCCACGGCGGTGCCGAGGGACTGGGCGGCGGCCTGCAGGAGCCGGGTCCGGGCGATCGCGGCGGCGACCCGGATCGGCGTGTAGGTGGCGATGGTGGTGTTGGAGCCGCCGGTCAGCTGGTTGAACAGCAGCTCGGGCCGGGCGTCGGCGAGCGTCACCCGCACCCGCTCCAGCGGCACGGACAGTTCCTCGGCGATCAGCATGGCGGTGGAGGTGGTGATGCCCTGCCCGACCTCGGCGCGGGGCAGCGCGAACGACACGGTGCCGTCCGGGGTGACCTCGACGGAGATGAGGCCCGAGGTCGGCAGGGCGGCCACGGTCATGAGGTCGTTGAGGTCCACGATGTCGGTGATGTCGGCGGCGGCGGAGGCGGGTGCCGGGGCATCCAGTGCGGCGGCGGTCACCAGTACAGGAGCGGCGACGACGAAGCCGATGAACTGCCGCCGCCGGATGCCCTCGCTCACGACGGCCGGTTGATGGTGGGGATCTCGATCTTCGTCTCCTGACCCTTGGTGAGGTAGAAGAGGATGTACTGGCGGACCGCCTCGTCGACGACCCACGCGGCGGCGGGGACGAGCGGCAGCGGCATGAGGCCCTCGCGGAACTTCACGAGCGGCGGCCAGACGGTGGCGATCAGCGGGTCCCACACCGGCTCGCGCGGGATGGCGTCCCAGTCGGCGACCTGGTTGCCCACGAGATACCGGGCGAGCGCGTTGCACAGCGGCCGGCTGACGCTGCCGGGGCTGGTCTGCTCGGCGAGCTGGCCGAGCAGGACGTCGGTGAGGATGACGCCTTCGGGGGTCGGTCCCATGTTGCGGGGCAGGACCTGGTCGGACTGGGCGTTCGCGGCGGTCCACGTGGCGGGGATGTACTCGTCGCGGATGCCGAGCAGGTGCGCGGTGACCTGCCAGACGTGCAGGTAGGCCTCGGCGTCGGCGGCGGGGATCGGCACCTTCCACTCGCGCATCTTGCGCATCGCGAAGGTCGGCAGGGTGTGCCAGGTGACGAGCATGTCCTCCTGGCTGATCGGGATGGTGCCGTCCCAGTGCGGGGACTGCTGCAGCAGGTGCCGGACGGCGGCGTGCACGAGCCGGGTCTTGACGGCGTTGACGATGCAGTTGCCGTCGGGGCGGTAGGCGTTGAGCGCGCCGACGGCGAAGCCGAGGATGCTCGTCTTGGCGACGCGGTCCTCCATGTCGGCGCCGCCCTTGGAGTAGTAGACCGCGCGGGCCTCCTTGGGGATGGCGGTGCTCAGCATGCCGCCGCCGACGCCGTTGAGCAGGTTGAGGTAGAGGCCGCGGGACTTGTTGAAGGTGGCGGCGGCCTCGAGCTTGCCGCGGTCGGCCCAGTCCGGCAGCTGCCGGGCGTGGTCGATGAACGCCTTCACGTCGGCGGGCAGGCCGGCGGGCGTGGGCTGGTCGTTGCGGGTCCAGTCCCACAGCAGCCGGTTGACCTCCGGGACGCCGCCGCGGTCGAGCAGCGACGCGACGAGCGGGTCCGCCTCCTCGTCCCACACCCAGCGCGGGTCGGCGCCCGCGCCGGCGCCGGCGATCGACCCTTCGGGGGCCCAGGTCCAGGCCGGCGTCGCGACGCTCAGCGCGCCGAGCGCCCCGAGGGCGCCGCCGGCCATCAGCACTTTGCGTCTGCTCAATTCCGTCATATCGATGATATCCAATTCATGAAGGTCGGTTGGTCTGCGGGATCTCGATGCTGATCGGGCCGGCGTCGGACAGGAACAGCAGCGCCGCCTTACGCAGGAACTCGTCGAACAGCCAGTACGCCTGCGGGGCGAGCGGGAACGGCAACAACCCTTCGCGGACGGCGATGAACGGGCCCCAGGCGACCTTGAGCAGGCTGTCCCACAGCGGCTCGCGCGGGATCCGCAGCCACCCGGCGATCTGGTCGCCGAGCATGAAGCGGGTGAACGAGCCCAGGATCGGCTTGGTCAGCAGGCCGGCGTCGATGACCGCGCCCAGGCCGAGCAGGATGTCGGCGAGCTTGATGCCCTCCGGGGTCGGCGCCAGGACCGGGGTGAGGACCTGGGCGGCCTGCGAGTTGGCCTCGGCCCACGACGCGGGGATGTATTCGTCGCGGATGCCGAGCATGTGCGCGCCGACCTGCCACGAGTGCAGGAACGCGTCGGACTCGGCGGCGGGGATCGGCACCCGCCAGTCGGTCAGCTTCTGCATCACGGTGGTGGGCAGGCTGTGCCAGGTGACCATCATGTCGCGCTGGCTGATCGGGATCTGCTCGTCGGCGGCGCCCGGCCAGTACGGCGACTGCGGCAGCAGGTGGCGCACGGCGGCGTGGACGAGGCGGGTCTTGACGCAGGTCACGATCATCTCGCCGTCGGGCTGGTAGGCCTTGAGCGAGCCGATGTCGTAGCCGAGCTTGGCGGTCTTGGAGATGCGGTCCTTCATGTCCGCGCCGCCCTGGGAGTAGTACACGGCCCGGGCCTCGTGCGGGATGACGGTGCTCATCATGCCGCTGGCCAGGCCGTACAGGACGCCGAGGTAGAGGCCGCGCTTGCGGTTGAACTCGACGGCCAGGGCCAGCTTGCGCTGGTCGGTCCACGCGGGCAGCTGGCGGGCCCGCTCCATGAAGTCGCGCAGGTCGGCCGGCAGCCCGTCGGGCAGCGGCTGGCCGTTCTTCTTCCAGGTGCGCAGCAGCGCGTTGACCTGCGGCACGTCGCCGCGGTCGAGCAGCGACGCGACCAGCGGGTCGGCCTCGTCGTCCCACACCCAGCGCGGGTCGGCGCCGGGTCCCGCGCCGGCCACCGACCCGGCGGGCGACCAGCTCCAGGCCGGCGTGGCGACGCTCAGCGCCCCGAGCGCGCCCAATGCAGTGCCGGTGGTCAATACCTTGCGCCGGCTGATGTTGCCCATGCCTTCGCCTCCTTCGAGTACCGGACCGGCGGTGATACGATGAAACGCATCCCGCGTCCGCGTATCATCGATGACAACACATGGTGTCGGCAATCACAAGGCATCCAGTGACATCGACTGCCGGGCAGGGCAGAATCGGCACCAGCAGGAGGTGATCGTGGACCCGGACCAGTCGTTGCTGGAGCGCGCCTACCTCGACGCCGTCGAGCGCGTCGATGACCTCGACGAGGCCCGCGGCCGCATCCTCGACGCGGCCTACGAGCAGTTCTGCCGCATGGGCATCCAGCGCTCCACCATGGAGGACGTGGCCCGGCGGGCCCGCGTCTCCCGGATCACCGTCTACCGGCGGTTCGCCACCAAGGACCTCCTCGTCGAGCACGTCGTGCGCCGCGAGTTCCGGCGCTACTTCGAGGTGTTCCTCACCGACATCCAGCAGGCCGAGACCGTCGCCGACCGGGTCGTGTTCGGCTTCGTGAGCTCGCTGCGGGCGATCCGGCGCAACCCGCTCATCGGCGGGCTCATGGCCGCCGAGCCCGACCTGCTGATGCCGTCGATGCTCGGCGACGGCGGGCAGACCCTCGCCACCGTGCGGCAGTTCGTCGCCGGGCAGCTGCGCCAGGAGCAGCGCGCCGGCAACCTGCCCGGCGACCTCGACGCCGACCTCGTCGCCGAGATGATGGTCCGGGTCTCCGCGTCGTTCCTCGCGATCCCGAGCAAGGTCGTCGACCTCGACGACGACGAGCAGCTGGCGGCGGTCGCCCGCCAGTTCCTCGTGCCGATGCTGCGCCCGGAATGAAGCCATGGACGCCGACCTTCCCCCCGAGGTGGCACTGCTCGCCCGCGGCCTGACCCGGATCGGGCTCAGGCCCGGCGGCAGGCTGCTGATCGTGCTGCCCGGCCGGGCCGAGCAGTGGCTGATCGACCTCGCCGCCGCCTCGCTCGGCGCGGTGCCCGCGGCGGTCGACCCGGCGACGCGCCCCGACCGGCTGCGGCACCTCGCCCGGCACGCCGCACCGCAGCTGCTCGTGCTGGAGAGCGCCGCCGAGCTGGCCCGGTGGCGGCCGATCCTCGCGGACCTGCCGAGCCTGCGCCGGATCGTCCTCGTCGACGATCCGGCGCCGCACGAGCTCAGCCTGGCCACGGTCTCCCTGACCCAGGTGCGGGAGGCGGGCCTGCTCACAGCCCCAGCGACCGGCCGATCACTTCCTTCATGATCTCCGTGGTGCCGCCGTAGATGGTCTGCACCCGCGAGTCCAGGAACGCCTTCGCCACCGGGTATTCGCGCATGTACCCGTAACCGCCGTGCAGCTGCAGGCACCGGTCCACGGTGCGCTGCTGCAGCTCCGTGCACCACCACTTCGCCATCGCCGCCGTCTCGGCCGTCAGCGTCGGCTCGACCAGGCAGCGGTCCACGAAGACCCGGCCGAGGCGCAGCTCCGTCGCCAGCTCCGCCAGCACGAACCGATTGTGCTGGAAGCTGCCGATCGGCTTGCCGAACGCCTGCCGCTGCCGGCAGTACGCCACGGTCTGCTCGAACACGGTCTCGGCCGCGGCGAGCGCGGCGACGGCGATCGACAGCCGCTCGAAGGGCAGGTTCCGCATGAGGTACGCGAAGCCCTGCCCCTCCTCGCCGAGCAGGTTCGCGGCCGGCACCCGCACGTCGGAGAAGAACAGCTCGGCGGTGTCCTGCGCCTTCTGCCCGATCTTGTCGAGGTTGCGGCCCCGCTCGAAGCCGGCCATGCCGCGCTCGACGACGAGCAGGCTGATCCCCCGGTGCCCCGCCGCCGGGTCGGTACGGGCGACGACGATGACGAGGTCGGACAGGATGCCGTTGCTGATGAACGTCTTCTGCCCGTTCAGGACGTACGTGTCGCCGTCGCGCACCGCGGTGGTGGTGATGCCCTGCAGGTCGCTGCCCGCACCCGGCTCCGACATGGCGATGGCGGTGATGATGTCGCCGGAGCAGAAGCCCGGCAGCCACCGCCGCTTCTGCTCCTCGTCGGTGAGGTCGGTGAGGTACGGGCCGATGATGTCGTTGTGCAGGCCGAACGCGGGCCCGGTCGCGCCGGCGCGGGCGAGGCCCTCGGTGAGGACGGCGCTGAACACCCGGTCGGTGACGCCGGCGCCGCCATAGCGCTCGTCGACGAAGAACCCGAGCAGGCCGGCGGCGCCGGCGGCCCGCCACACATCCCGGTCGACGACCCCGTCGGCCTCCCACCGCTCGTGGTGCGGGGCGATCTCCTTGTCGATGAACGCCCGCACCAGCTCGGCGAACGCCCGGTGCTCGGCGGTGAAGACGGTGCGCTCCACGGTGACTCCCTACTGGGTCATGGCTTTGACGGCGGCGATCAGGCGGCGCGGGTCGGGCCCGAGGGGCGTCACGTTGAGGATCGTGACGCCGGCGTCGCGGTATGCCTGCACCCGGTCCCGGACGTAGCGCTCCGGCCCGATGAGGCTGGTCCGTTCCAGCAGCTCCGCCGGCACGGCGGCGGCTGCCTCCTCCTTGCGGCCGGCCAGGTACAGCTCCTGGATGCGGTCGGCCTCGGCGGCGAACCCGTACCGGCTGACGAGGTCGTGGTAGAAGTTGCGGTCCTTGGCGCCCATCCCGCCGACGTAGAGCGCGATCAGCGGGCGGGCCAGGTCCCGCAGCCCGATGACGTCGTCGCCGATCGCGAGCGGCCCGCCGGCGGCGATCTCCAGCGGCCCCAGCGCCGGGTCGCGTTTCTCCCGCCCGGCGGCCAGGGCGGCGCCCCACACGTCGGCGGCGCGGGAAGGGTCGTACAGGAACGGCATCCAGCCGTCGGCGAGCTCGGCGGTCATCCGCACGTTGCGGTCGCCGAGCGCCGCGACGTAGATCGGGATGCTGTCGCGGACCGGGTGGCTGAGGATCTTCAGCGGCCTGCCGAGGCCTGTCCCGGCACCGGGCGGGAGCGGTAGCTGGTAGGCGCCGTCGTTGACGAGCGTCTCCCGGCGCCACACTCTCCTGCAGATGCCGATCAGCTCGCGGGTGCGGGCGAGCGGCCTGTCGTACGGGACGCCGTGCCAGCCCTCGACGACCTGCGGCCCGGATGCGCCGACGCCGAGGATGGCACGGCCGCCGGAGACCGCGTCGAGGCCGGCGGCGGTCTGCGCGATGAGCGCGGGGGTACGGGAGTACAGCGGCAGGATCGAGGATCCGATGCTGAGCCTCGTCGTCTTCGCCGCGAGGTAGCCCATGACGGTCGGCGCGTCGAACCCGTACGCCTCGGACACCCACACGATGTCGAGCCCGTCGTCCTCCCAGGCCGCGACGCGGTCGGCGGCCGCCCTCGGGTCGGCGTCCACCGGGAGTGCGGTGGCGATGCGCATCAGGGGCCTCCCAGCCAGTCCTTGAGGACGTCGTCGGTGTGCTGCCCGGGCACCGGTGGCAGGCCACCGATCGCGCCCGGGGTCTGTGAGAAGCGGGGCGCGGCGGCGGGCTGCACGATGCCGTTGTGGACCTCGAAGGTGCCGCGCGCGACCAGGTGCGGGTGGCCCGCGGCCTCGGCGAGCGACAGCACCGGCGACACGCACGCGTCGGTGCCGTCGAACACCGCGGTCCATTCCGCTCTGGTACGGGTGGCGAATACCGCTGTGAGCCGCTCCCGTAGTACGGGCCAGCCCTTGACGTCGTGCTGGGCGGGCAGGTCCGGGTCGGCGTCGAGGCCGAGCAGGCGCAGCAGCTCTGCGTAGAACTGCGGCTCCAGCGCGCCGACGGCCATGTGCCCGCCGTCGGCGGTGGCGTAGACGGCGTAGAACGGGGCGCCGCCGTCCAGCAGGTTCCGCCCCCGCTGCGGGCGCCAGGCGCCGGTGGCGAGGAACCCTGCGAACATCGTGGTGAGGTGCGCGGTGCCGTCGACGATCGCGGCGTCCACGACCTGCCCCACGCCCGTGGTGCGGGCGACGTGCAGCGCGGCGAGGCAGCCGACGACGAGGTACAGCGAGCCGCCGCCGAAGTCGCCGACGAGGTTGAGCGGGATCTGCGGCGGGCCGGCCGCGGCGCCGATCGGGTGCAGGGCACCGGCGAGCGCGATGTAGTCGACGTCGTGCCCGGCGGTCTGCGCGAGCGGGCCGTCCTGACCCCAGCCGGTCATCCGCCCGTACACCAGGGCCGGGTTGCGATTCAGGGCCGCGTCCGGGCCGACGCCGAGGCGTTCGGCGACGCCGGGGCGCCAGCCTTCCACGACGATGTCGGCCTTCGCGGCGAGGTCGAGGACCCGGCCGGGGCCGGCGGGGTCCTTCAGGTCGACGACGATCGAGCGCTTGCCGCGGTTGAGCAGGTCGGTGCGGGGGTCGCCGGCGGCCAGCGGGCCGGGCTCGGGGCGGTCGACGCGCACGACGTCGGCGCCGAGGTCGGCCAGCAGCATGGCGGCGAACGGGCCGGGCCCGATACCGGCGAGCTCCAGGACCCTGACACCCGTGAGCGGTCCGGTCATGCCGCCACCTCCGCTACGCTCCGGCGTCGGCCTGACCCACACCTGCAATGCCGATTCACGGCTCCTCCGCTGCGCTCCGGACCGCTCATGCCGCCACCTCCGCCCCGCGCCGCCGATTCGCGGCTCCTGCGCTGTGTTCCGGTCCGGTCATGCGTCCCACCTCGGCGTGCTGCCCTGTACCAACGCCGCCGCCGCGGCATGGAAGTCCGGACCTGACAGGGACTCCCCCATCAGGCGGACGGCGTCGGCGGTCGCGTCCTGTGCGGTGCTGTCCAAGCCGGCCCACACCTGGCGCCGGATGATCGCCATCGACGACGGCGCGCAGTGCACGGCGAGGTCGGCGGCGTAGGCCTGGGCGGCGGGCAGGACCTCGGCGCGGGGCAGGACCCGCTGCGCCAGGCCCATCCGCTGCGCCTCCGCCGCGTCGATCTTGCGGCCGGAGACGAGCAGGTCCATGGCGTTGCCGACGCCGATGAGGCGGGGCAGCAGCCAGGCGCTGCCGTATTCGGCGATGAGGCCGAGCCGGCTGAACGCGGTGGACAGGCGCGCCTCGGCGGCGAGGAACCGCACGTCGGCGTAGAGGGCGTGGACGAGCCCGAGGCCCGCGGCGCTGCCGTTGACCGCGGCGACGATCGGGGTGCCGAGGGTCAGCGGCAGGTGCGGCTCGAAGCCGAGCTCGTGCAGCAGCTGGTCGCGGTGCCCGGGGTCGAGCAACGCCTGCAGCGCGGCGGGGTCGGCGCCGGCGCAGAACCAGTCGCCGGCGCCGGTGACGACGATCGCGCGGACCGCCGGGTCGTCGTCGGCCGCCTTGAGCGCCGCGTAGTAGTCGCGGAACATCTCCCACGTCATGGCGTTACGGTGGTCCGGCCGGTCGAACCAGATCGTGCGTACGCCGTCGCGGGTCTCGACCCGCAGGCCACTGCTCATCGCACTCCCTCTTTGACTTTTGACATTTGATACTATTGCGGGCATGTCCAAGCTGTCAGACGGCCGCCCGCAGTTGTCGGAGACCGTGGCGAGCCTGCTGCGGGACCGGATCATGTCCGGCCAGCTGCGCCCCGGCTCGCGGATCCGGCTCGAGCAGGTCGCCGAGGAGACCGGCCTGAGCATCACCCCGGTCCGCGAGGCGCTGCTGATGCTGCGCGCCGAGGACATGGTCGAGCTGCAGCCGCGCCGCGGGCACGTGGTCGCGCCGCTGTCCCGGCAGGACATCATCGACGTCTTCGGGCTGCAGGGGCACATCGCCGGGGAGCTGGTCGCCCGGGTCGCCGCCGTCATCACCCCGGCGCAGCTGGACGAGCTGCGCGCGGTGCACCAGCGGCTGGCCAGGGCCGCGCAGGCGCGGCAGGCGAGCAAGGTGGAGCAGCTGGAGTTCGAGTTCCACCGCGGCATCAACCGGCTCGCCGACGCCCGCAAGCTGTCGTGGCTGCTGCGGGCCGCGACCCGCTACACGCCGACCCGCTTCTACGCCGCCGACGCCGCCTGGCGCGCCGCCATGGTCACCGACCACGAGGCGCTGCTGGCGGCCCTGGCGGCCAACGACGCCGACGCGGCCCGCCCCGTCATGGCCCGCCACTTCACCGACGGCGCCGAGCGCCTCGTGAAGCACCTCGACGACCTCGGCCTCTGGACCGCCTGACCAGGCATTTTGCCGCCCACCGACACCCGTCACGGTGAGTGATAGGGTGACAGCACGCGTGACCTGCCGGTTTGGAAAGATGCTGTAAGGTGCTCTGAGAGCGGAACGCAGCACACCGGAATCCACCCGATCACGGCATGCCGCCTCGCCACTGGACGAACTGCTGGACGAACTGCTGGACGAACTGCTGGACGAACTGCTGGACGCGCTTCCGAACGGACGTCTGGACGGACTCGCCGACGCGCCCGCGGACGGGGACGGGCACCAGCTCGCGGACGGGCTCCAGCTCGCGGGCGAGGATGGCAGCAGACGCGACGCACTGGTGGACGGGCCCCAGGCCAGCGGACGCGACTCACCCGCGGACGGGCTTCTGAACGGACAGCATGTCGCCGGGCTCGTGGACGGGCTACCCGACCGGCGCGTGGACGAGCTTCTGGGCGGACATGTCGACGCGCTCGTGGACAGGCTGCTCGACCGGCGCGTGGACGGGCTACTCGGCGGGCTCGTGGACGAGCTTCTGGACGGGCGCCTCGACGCGCTCGTGGACAGGCTGCTCGACCGGCGCGTGGACGGGCTACTCGACGGACATGTCGACGCGCTCGTGGACGGGCTAATCGACGGGTTGGACGGGCACCTCGACGGGCTTGTGGACGGGCTTCGCAACGGCCGACCTCACCCGCGCCCGTGACGCAGCTCGCACATGGCCTCACCCGCGCCCGTGACGCAGCTCGCACATGGCCTCACCCGCGCCCGTGACGCAGCTTGAACATCGTCAGCGACGTCCGCATCGCCTTCTCGGCGGGCTGCAGGGTCAGCAGGTCGATCGGCGGGCGGAAGCGCTGCCACGTCACGGACTTGGCCCGGCTGAACTCGCGCAGCCCGTCGGCGCCGTGGACCCGGCCGAAGCCTGAGTCGCCGACGCCGCCGAAGGGCAGCGCGGGCACGGCGGCGTAGCCGAGGACCGAGTTGACCGAGACCGCGCCCGCCCGCAGGCCCGCGGCGAGCGCCCGGCCGGTCGCGCGGCGGCGGGTGAAGATGGAGCCGGCCAGCCCGTAGGCGGTGGCGTTCGCGCGGCGCAGCGCCTCGTCGGCGTCGGCGACCCGGTTGACGATCAGCACCGGGCCGAACGTCTCCTCGGTGACGGCGGCGCTGTCCTCGGGGACGTCGGCGAGCAGGACCGGGTCGACGAACGGCGGGCGCACCGAGGCCGCGTCGCCGACGACGGCCCGGCCGCCGCGGTCGATCGCGTCGGTGATGTGCCGCCGGACGATCTCCGGCTGCGCGGGCGTGGTCATCGGGCCGTACGGCGCGTCGGCCTCGGCGCCCGGCCGCACCTCGCGCAGCAGCGGGGTCAGTTCGGCCAGGAACGCGTCGTGGACGGCGTCGACGACGTAGATGCGCTCGACGCCGGCGCAGGTCTGGCCCGCGTTGCCGAGGCCGCCGAACACCGCGGCGCTCGCCGCGGCCGGCAGGTCGGCGTCGGCGGTGACGATGAGCGCGTCCTTGCCGCCGCCCTCGATGACGATCGGGGTGAGCCGCTCCGCGCAGGCCGCCATGACGCGACGGGCCGTGGCCGCGGAGCCGGTGAACGCGATCTTGTCCACGCCCGCCCGGCACAGCGCGGCGCCGGTCGCGCCATCGCCGGTGACCACCTGCAGGACAGGGTGCTCGGGCACCAACGAAGACCAGCGCGAGGCGAGCCACGACCCGACGCCGGGCGTGAACTCGCTGGGCTTGAACACGACCGCGTTGCCGGCGGCGAGCGCGTGGGAGATGGAGCCCATCGGCGTGTAAAAGGGGTAGTTCCACGGGCCGATCACGCCGACCACCCCGAACGGCACGTACTCGACGGTGCTGGCCTGGTTGAAGGCGAGCATGCCCGAGGACACGGAGCGCCGCCTGAGCACGCGGCCGGCGTGGCGGGCGGCCCAGTCGAGGTGCTCGACGGTGAGCATCACCTCCAGCAGCGCCCCCGCGAGCGGCTTGCCGGTCTCCTCGCGGATCAGCGAAGCGAGCTCGGTGACCCCTCGGGCGATCGACGCCTTGAACGCCAGCAGATGGTGCCGTCGCTGCCGGGCGGTGAGGCCCGCCCACCAGCCGGCGGCAGCGCGGGCGCGCTCCACCGCCGCCTCAACAGCCACCTCGTGCGCGACGGTCGACGTCATCGAGACCTCCCTGACATTTGATATTCGATAGTTTAGCCTCGGTGTCAATCCCCGCGTTCACAACGGCATCCATGGAGGACCCAGCTGTGGAATACAACGACGAACAACGATCACTGGTGGCCGCGGTGCAGGACTTCTGCCGCCGGGAGGCCGGCAGCCGGGAGCAGCGCCTGGCGCTGACCGACGGTGGCAGGGAGAACCACAGCCCCGAGCTCTACCGCAAGATGGCCGACCTCGGCTGGCTCGGCATGGCGCTGCCGGAGGAGTTCGGCGGCGGTGGCGCCGGCATGGTCGACCTGTGCCTGTTCCTGGAGACGACCGCGAAGGCGATGGCCCCGATCGGCGGCTTCACCACCTCGATCATCGTCGCCGCCGCGTACGAGCGCTTCGGCTCACCCGAGCAGAAGAAGGTCGTCCTCGGCGGGGTCGCCCGCGGCGCCATCGAGGCGATCGCCATGTCGGAGCCCGAGGCCGGCTCGGACGTGGCGAACCTCAGCTGCCGCGCCGAGCGCCGCGGCGACGAGTGGGTGGTCAACGGGCAGAAGACGTGGTGCTCCAACGCGCACCTCGCCGAGCGCATCCTGCTCGTCGCGCGGACCGGCGGCCGCGCCGGTGACCACAGTGGACTCACCATGTTCCAGGTGCCCACGACGGCCGCCGGGCTGACCGTCTCCGGCATCGACACGATGGGCGGCCGGGAGGTCAACGACCTGTACTTCACCGACTGCGCGCTGCCCGCGGACGCCGTCGTCGGCACGCTCGACGCCGGCTGGCGGCAGCTGATGGCGGGGCTCAACCTGGAGCGGCTGATCCTCGCCAGCCTCATGCTCGGCACCGCGCAGCGCGCGTTCGACGACGTCGTGGACTACGTGAAGGGGCGCCGGCAGTTCGGCCGGCCGATCGGCTCGTTCCAGGTGCTGCGGCACCGCCTCGCCGACCTCGCCACCGAGATCGAGTGCGCCCGGCTGCTCGTGTACGCGACGGCCGCGCAGGTCGACCGCGCGCCCGACACGGTGCTGCCGCGGGAGACGTCGATGGCGAAGCTGAAGGCGACCGAGACCGCCCGCCGGGTGACGCTCGACGCGATGCAGATGATGGGCGGCTACGGCTATGCCACCGAGTTCGACATGGAGCGCCTGGTCCGCTCGTCGATCGTCTCCACGGTGTACGGCGGCACCAGCGAGATCCAGCGCGACATCATCGCCAAGACCTACGGACTGCACGAAGTTAGCAGAGATTCACAGTAGTGCCGCGCGGATACTTCCCAAGAAGTTAACGCTGACTTACAGTGCCTCCTACGCGATCCACGGGCGTCGCCGGCAATGCCGGCGGCGCCCCACGGGCGTCGCCGGGAAAGCGCGCCGCGACGCCTCACGGGCCCCGCCCGCCCCCTCGAGGCAACCATGTGATCGAAGTGGAGTTCCCATGCTCCGAATCAAAGCCCTTACCGCCGCCGCCCTCGTCCTGGTCACCGCCGCCTGCGCCGAGGACACCGCCGAACCGCAGCGCGCCACCCCCAGCTTCTCGAAGCCGCCGATCACCGTCGGCTTCCTCAACCCGAACGGCGGGCCGGTCCCGCAGCCCGGCACCGACACCGGCGTCAAGGCCGCCCTCAAGTACGTCAACACCGAGCTCGGCGGCATCAACGGCCACCCGCTCGAGGTCGTGTACTGCGACACCGACACGACCCCGGAGAAGGCGCAGTCGTGCGCCAACACGTTCGTGGAGAAGAAGGTCGTCGCCGTCATGGACGGCTACAACCTGTCCTCCAGCGCCACCCTGCCCGCGCTGACCGCCGCGCAGATCCCGCTCGTCGGCATGATCCCGTTCGACTCCGTCACCGGCGCCAAGGCCGAGAACCGGGTGTTCTTCGCCGCCCCGCAGGCGTCGTTCCTCGTCGGCGCGCTCCAGGCGTTCAAGACCGCCGGGAAGACGTCGGTCACCCTCGCGCTCGTCGACACCCCGTCGTCACACCAGACCATCGACAACCTGCTGCCGGTGCTGGCGAAGACCCTCGGCATCACCGCCAAGGGCATCTACTTCTCCCCCACCAACCCCAACTTCACCGCCGTCGCCTCCACCATCGCCCAGGACAAGCCCGACGTCGGCGGCCTCGTCGCCTCCCCCAGCGAGGCCGTGTGCACGGCGCTGGTGAAGGCGCTGCGGCAGCTGCAGTACAAGGGCGACATCTTCACCGCCGCCTGCACCGACTACATCAAGGCCGGCCCCGCACAGGCCGCCGGCGGGGCACTGTATTCCTCCAACTGGCTGCCGGTCGCGGCGAAGTACGTGCCCGCCGAGCTGCAACGGGAGCTGTCCCTGGCCACGAAGTACATCGACGGCGTCGAGGGCGGCACCGGCGGCTACTACGCCGTCGGCGAGTTCGCGCTGCTGGTGAACTTCGCCAAGGCGATGTCCAGCGCCGCCGAGACCGACCTGACCGGCCCCGGCGTGCTCAAGACGCTCAAGGGCCTCAAGGACTTCCCGAGCTTCCTCGGCCCGCGGCTCAACTGCGGCAGCGCCACCTCACCGAACTGCACCACGCAGATCCTGCTGTACGTCGTGCAGCCCGACGGCTCGGCGAAACCCGTCACGGACACCTGGATCACGCCGGTCCCGCAGGTCCTCGCCGCGATCCCAGGCGCGGTGTAGCAGCACCATGGATCAGGTCCTGCTCTTCCTCACGCTCGGCTTCGCCGCCGGCGCCGTGTACGCGGTCATCGCCACGTCCATCGTGGCGCTGCACGTCGCCACCGGGGTCCTCAACTTCGCGCAGGGATCGCTCGCGCTGTGGGGCGTCTGGGTCGTCGCCGAGCTGCGCCGCAGCGGCACGCTCGTGCTGCCGGTCGGGTCGGTGCCGCTCGCCGACGGGCCGATGTCCGCGTGGACGGCGGTGGCGCTCGGGGTGCTGAGCACCGCGGCGCTGGCGTTCGCCGCGCACTGGCTGGTGTTCCGGCCGCTGCGCGGCGCGCCACCGCTGTCGCAGGTGGTGGCGTCGGTCGGGCTGATGCTCGCGATCGGCTCGCTGGTGCCCCTGCGGTTCCGGACCGACGGCGCGCTCGCGGCGCCGCTGCTCACCGACCGGACGCTCGGGGTCGCCGGGACGCGGCTCAACGTGAGCGACCTGATCCTCCTCGCGGTGGCGTTGACCGCGACCGTGGCGTTCGCGGTGTACTTCCGCCGGACCCGCTGGGGCGTCGCGACCCGGGCCTGCGCCGAGGACGAGCGGGCCGCCCGGCTCACCGGCCTCTCGCCGGACCGGCTCGCCGCCGTCGCGTGGCTGTGCACCGGCGCCGCGACGGCGCTGGTCGCGGTCCTCGCCGCGCCGACCGTCGGGCTCGACCCGATCGGTTACATGTTCTACGTCCTGCCCGGGCTCGCCGCGGCGCTGCTGGCCCGGCTCACGTCGGTCATGACCGCGGGGCTCGCCGGCGTCGGCATCGGCTGCTTCCAGTCGCTGCTGCTGCTGGCGAGCACCGTCGACGGCTGGCCCGCCTGGGCGCAGGCCGGGCTCGGCGACGCGGTGCCGTTCGTGCTCGTCGTCGTCGCGCTCGTCGTGCTCGGCCGCGGCATCCCCGCCCGCGGCGCGCCCGGCGCGGACCGGATGCCGGCGGTGGCGCTGCCCCGGCGCCGGCTGCGAGCGGGCCTGCTGCTCACGGGCGCGGCCGCCGCCGCGATCGCCCTCACGTCCGGCAGCTGGCGCTTCGGGGTCGTCACCTCGATCATCATGGCGCTGATCGCCCTGTCCCTGGTCGTGCTCACCGGCTACCTGGGGCAGATCTCCCTCGCGTCCATGGCCTTCGCCGGTACGGGTGGCTTCGTGCTCTCCAGGGCCACCGTCGCCTGGGGGCTGCCCTTCCCGCTCACCATCCTCGTGTCGGCGGGCGTCGCCACGCTCGTCGGTGTCGCCGTCGGCCTGCCGGCGCTGCGGATCCGCGGCGCCCAGCTGGCGGTGGTCACGCTCGCCGGCGCGATCGCCATCCAGCAGCTCGTGTTCGCCAACCCGGCGCTGACCCCGTTCGAGGGCAACCTCATCGACGGGCCCACCCTCCTCGGCTGGAACCTCGAGGTGCGGCGCGGCACCGACCTGACGACGACCGCGTTCGCCGGCACGGTCGTCGTCGTGGTCGGGGTGCTCGCCGCCGCCGTCGCGCGGCTGCTCGCCGGCACGACCGGGCAGGCGTTCCTCGCGGTGCGCGCCAACGAGCGCGCGGCGGCCGCGGCCGGCATCGACGTGGCCCGCACGAAGCTCGCCGGGTTCGCCGTCGCCGCGTTCCTCGCCGGCGTCGGCGGCTGCCTCATCGGGTACAGCCGCTCGCAGCTGTCCGCGGAGTCGTTCAACGTCATCGTCGGCCTCGGCGTGCTGTGCATGACCTACGTCGGCGGCATCACCCGCATCGGCGGCGCCGTCATCGCCGGTCTCGTCGCGCCGCTCGGGGTGCTGTACACGCTGCTCAACACGACGTTCGGCCTCGGCCGGTACTACACGCTCATCGCCGCGTGCGCGCTCGTCGTCACCGCGGTGCTCAACCCCTCCGGCATCGCCGGCAGCCTCCACCGCCGGAAGGTCATCGCCGGACATCTCCACCGCAGGAAGGTCGCGGCATGACACTCCTGGAAGCCACCGGACTCACGGTGCGGTACGGCGGCGTCCTCGCCAACACCGACGTCACCCTCCACGTCGGCGCCGGCGAGGTGGTCGGGCTGATCGGGCCGAACGGCGCCGGCAAGACCACGTTCGTCGACGCCGTCACCGGCTTCACCGCCGCCCGCGGCACCGTCACCCTCGCCGGGCGGCGCCTCGACGGGCTCCCGCCGCACGCCCGCCGCCGCGCCGGGCTGGCCCGCACCTGGCAGGCGGGCGAGCTCTTCGGCGACCTGACCGTCCGGCAGAACGTCGCCGTCGCCGCCGCCCGGGGGCCGCTGCGCAACCTGTGGAGCGACCTGACCGGGCGGGCCGCCCGTGCCGGCGACGTGGACGCGGCACTGGAGATGTTCGGCCTGCAGTTCGTGGCGGACCGGCGCCCCGGCGAGCTGAGCCTGGGCCGGCAGAAGATCGTCGGGGTGGCCCGCGCCCTCGCCGGCGGGACCGAGGCGGTCCTGCTCGACGAGCCTGCCGCCGGGCTCGACACCGACGAGAGCGCCGAGTTCGGCGGGCACGTGCGGGCGATCGCCGATGCGGGCCTCGGCGTGCTGCTCATCGACCACGACATGAACCTCGTCTTCGACGTCTGCGACCGCGTGTACGTCCTGGACTACGGCGCCGTCATCGCCGCCGGCACGCCCCACGAGGTCCGCGCCGACCCGGCCGTGCGGACCGCGTACCTCGGCGCCCCGTCAGAAGCCGACGCCCCGTCAGAAGCCGACGCCGGCGCCCCTCAGGAGGTGCCCTCATGACCGCCGTCCTGAAGCTGGCGGGCGTCACCGCCGGCTACGCGGGCGTCCCCGCCGTGCGGGACCTCGACCTCGAGGTCGGCGAGGGCGAGGTCGTCGCGCTGCTCGGCCCCAACGGCGCCGGCAAGACCACGACGCTGCTCACCGCCGCCGGCGTCATCGCCCCGGCCGCGGGCACCGTCACCGCGTACGGGAAGCCGCTGCACCGGCGCGTCGAACGCAACGCCCGCGCCGGGCTCGTCCTCGTCCCCGACACCCGCGGCGTGTTCCACGGCCTGACCGTCCGGGAGAACCTGACCCTCGCCGGGCGGGCCGACCTCGGCCGGGTGCTGGAGCTGTTCCCCACGCTGGAGCCGCTGCTGTCCCGCCGGTGCGGGTTGCTGTCCGGCGGCGAGCAGCAGACGCTCGCCATCGCCAAGGCACTTGTCAGCATGCCGCGGATCCTGCTGATCGACGAGCTCAGCATGGGCCTGTCCCCCATCGCGGTGCAGGCGATCCTGCCGACCGTCCGCGCGCTCGCCGACCGGCTCGGCGTCGCCGTCGTGCTCGTCGAGCAGCACATCGACCTCGCCCTGACCGTCGCCGACCGGGCCGTCGTGCTCCACCACGGCCGCGCCGTCCTCGCCGGATCCGCCCGCCGGCTGCGCGCGCAGCGGCACACCGTCGCCGAGGCGTACTTCGGCGCGTCACCTTCTACGATCGGGAAGTCCTGATGGAACTCACCGCCCGGCAGCGCGCCGCGCTCGCGAGCATCTGCGACACCTTCGCGCCCGGCGACGGCGACGGCATCCCGTCGGCCCGCGAGATCGGCGCCGTCGACATCATGGCCGGTCTCGTGCTGGGCAACCCGCGCGCCGCCGAGACCCGGCAGTTCCTGCAGCTGCTGACGCTGTGGGACTCGCCGCTGGCGGCACCGCTGCGGGGCGGCGGGCTGCGCTCGTTCTCCCGGCAGCCGCAGGCCAGCCGGGAGGCGATCCTGCTCGGGCTCGCCGGGTCCGGCAACGCCCGCAAGCGGGCGCTGTTCCAGGCGCTCAAGGGCGCCGCGACACTCTCCTACTATCTGGCGCCCGGCCCGACCGGGCACTCGCCGCTGTGGGACGCGATCGGTTATCCGGGCCCCCTCGGTACACGAGCCGACGCCGCGGAACCACCGCTGCGGCCGACCCGTCCGGCCGGACCGACCGTCCTGGACTGCGACGTGGTGGTCGTCGGATCCGGGGCGGGCGGCGGGACCGCGGCCGCCGTCCTCGCCGCCGCCGGGCTCGACGTCATCGTCCTGGAGAAGGGCGGCTACCACGACGACCGGGACTTCGACGGCGGCGAGCTGTCCGGCCTGTCCCGGCTCTACGCGCCCGGCCCGGCCGCGACCGCCGAGGGGCAGCTGAGCCTGCTGCAGGGCCAAGGCGTCGGCGGCGGCACCGTCGTCAACTACTCCACGTCGTTTCGCACGCCGGCCGGTGTACGCGACGAGTGGGCGTCGCACGGCGTGCCGCAGTTCGCCACCGACGAGTACGACGCCTCGCTCGACGCGGTGTGGACCCGCCTCGGCGTGAACCTCGACCACGGCGCGATCTCCTCCCGCGACGCCCTCATGCAGGCCGGGCTCACCAAGCTCGGCTGGCACGTCGCGGAGATGCCGCGCAACGTCATCGGCTGCGACACCGGCATCGAGTGCGGCCGGTGCGGCCTCGGCTGCCGCATCGGCGCCAAGCAGTCCGTGGCGAAGACCTGGCTCGTCGACGCGCAGCGGGCCGGCGCGCGGCTGCTCGTCGGCGTCGACGTGCGGACCGTCACCGTCGCGGCCGGCGCCGCCACCGGCGTCACCGGGCACACCGCCGACGGCTTCCCGGTCACCGTGCGCGCCCGGGCGGTCGTCGCCGCCGCGGGCAGCATCCAGACGCCGGCGCTGCTGCGCCGCTCCGGGCTCACCAACCCCAACATCGGCCGGCACCTGCACCTGCACCCGGCCACCGGGGTCTGGGGCACCTTCGCCGAGGAGGTCCGCCCGTGGGAGGGCGGGATGCAGACGCGGTACTCCACCGAGCACGCCGACCTCGACGGCCGCGGCCACGGCGTCATCTACGAGACGGCCGCCACCAACCCCGCGATCGCCGTGTCGTTCATGAGCTGGCGCGGCGCGCGGTCGCACCTCGCTCAGATGCGCGCCCTGCCGCACCTCAGCGGCGTCGGCGTCATCACCCGCGACCGCGACGCCGGCCACGTCACCGTCGACCGCGACGGCGAGCCCGTCGTGCATTACCGGCTCTCCGCGTACGACGCCGCCCACATGCGGGCAGGGATCGCCGGCGCGGCCCGCATCGTGGAGGCCGCCGGCGCGCTGACCGTCTTCTCCGGCCACCAGCGCGGCCTGACGTGGGAGCGCGGCAAGGGCTCGATCGACGACTTCATCGCGTACACCGGCGGCCTCGGCACCGCGCCCGGCGAGCTGTCGATGGCGGCGCTGCACATCATGGGCGCGGCCCGCATGGGCGGCTCCAAGGCCACGTCGGCCACGGACCCCGACGGCGCGACGTGGGAGGTCCCGAACCTCGTCGTCGCCGACGCGTCCTGTTTCCCGGCGTCGTCCGGCGTCAACCCGATGATCTCCGTCGAGGCGATCGCCCACATGAACGCCCGCCGCCTCGCCGCGACGCTCCGCAGCTAGGATCGGTGGCGTGACGCTGCCGACCCCGACCGTGGAGCGGCTCGCCCACTCCGTCGCGGTCTTCAACGGGTACGCCAACGCCGACCGGACCTGGCTCGACTTCGTCGCGCGGACCGCGCCGGGTGCTGACCTGTCGCGGCCGCAGCACCGGCGGCTGCTGCACCGTTGGCTCAACTCGTGGGGGTGCCGCATCCGGTACCCGCGCGACGGCGAGCCGGACCTGTTCGACGCCGGGATCGCCGGCTGGTGGGCCGCGTCCGCCGCGACCCTGCCGGCCGGCCCGCTGCGCCTGGTCTCCGACGCCGACCTGGCCGCGCTCGGCACGGCGTACGCCACTCTGTCCGCCGTGCCGGCCGGTCCCCGCCGCACGCTCGGCCCGACCGCCGCCGCCAAGGCCCTGTACGCGCTGCGCCCCGACACCGTGATGCCCTGGGACGCCGCGATCGCGGTCGCGCTGCACGGCGCCCGCGACGGCGCGGCCTTCACCCGCCACCTTACCCTGGGCCGCGCCTGGGCCGCCGCGCTGGTCGCCGCGACCGGCGTCGACGACGCGTCGCTTCCCGCGTTCCTCGGCCGCCAGTCGGTCTCGCTCGCCAAGCTCCTCGACGAGTACACGTACGTCCGCATCACATTGGGGCACGACCCGTCCTGACGGCAGCGCACGGGCGGGCGGGTCAGACCAGCAGCTGTGCCGGGAGCCGCACCGCCGCCACGACCCCGCCGCCGGGGGCGGGCGACAGCTCGACCGTGATGCCGTGCCGGGCCGCCAGGCAGCTCACCGCGTAGAGCCCGACCCTCAAGTCGTTGGGTTTGCCGGGGCGGGCGAGCTGGTCGTTGAGCTCGGCAAGCTGATGGGGCGAGATCCCGATCCCGTCGTCCTCGACGGTGATGCGCAGGCGGTCACCGACCTTGCGAGCGGTCACGTCGACCATCGAGTTGGGCGGCGAGAAGATCGTGGCGTTGTCGAGAAGCTCGGCGATCAGGTGGACCACGTCGAAGACCGCGAAGGCGGCGATGCGCTGACGCTGGTCGACCGCGATGTAGCGGACTCGGGAGAAGAACTCGATCTCGGACTGCGCGCTGCGCAGCACGTCTGCCACGGGGGCCGGTTCGTGACGGCGGCGGACCGGGGCCGCGCCGGCGACGGCGAGCAGGATCTCGTCCGACCGGCGGATCCGGGCGGCCAGGTGGTCCAGGTGCAGCAGCTCCGCCAGCCGGTCCGGGTCCTGCTCCTGGTCGGCCAGCTGATGCACCGCGGCGCGCAGGCGGACGCCCAGGTGCGCCGTCCGGCGGACCATGGTGCCGAACATCGCCGACGTCATGGCCTGCGCCTCGGCGGCACGCAGCGCGGCCGTCGCGCGGAGCAGGTGGACGTAGACGTCGACGGCACCGGGGTGGTATCCGCGCCGCACGGACGGGAACTCCGGCGGGTCGGGGATGCGCGCCGATCCGTTGGCGAGGGCCGTGTAGGCGCGGTTGAGATACTCGTCCACCGCCGCAGGGTCGTCACCGCGGCCGTCGGCGGCGAGGCCCGGCGGCGGCAGGTCCAGCCCGGCCGGCGCCCAGGCGGGACGCGGGAAGGGCACGGACGGGACCGGACCGTCGACGTCCTGGTCGAGCAGGCGCCCTGCCGCGGCCCGGTTGCCCACCGGGCCGCGGGTCAGCTTCTGGTGCCGCCGCTCCGCCAACTCCAGCCGCTTCGCCGCGTCGTGCTCGGACGCCGCGCGCAGCGCTCGCAGGTGCGCCACCTCCGCCCCGATCTCGGCGGCTTCGGCCTTCGCTTCGTCGGCGGCGTGCTCGGCGGCCCGCAGCCGCTGCTCCGCCTGCTCCGCGGCGAGCACGGCGAGGACCGCGTCCTGCTCCGCCTTCGCCCTGGCGACGGTGGCCGCCTCGACCTGGGCCTTCGCCTCGGCGACGATCTCGTCGTACTCCTGCTGGGCGGCGCCGACGATCTGCTCCGCCTCGGCGCGTGCGGCGTGCACGCCGCCCAGGTCGAGGGTGTCGCCCTGCGGCGCCAGCGGCTCGTCGGGGCCGGCGTCGGCCGGGTGCGCCGACAGCAGGGCCCGCGCCGCCGCGACGACCGGCGGGATCTCCTGACCGGCCAGCTCCTCCAGCACGCGCCTGGCGGTCACCGCACGGCCCGGCTGGCCGCCGAGCCACTGCCCGAGGGTCGTCACGGCACCGAGCCGGACCTCGGGGTGCGGGCTGTCGAGGGCGGCGCGCAGCGAGGCCGGCAGCGGCACCGGTTTGATCACCGCGCCGGCGAGGCTGCGGGCGAGCCAGATCTTGCCCTCGCCGCCGTAGATCCACCGCTGCGGTGTCTGCGCCGCCCGCTGCCTGCGGACGTGGTCGAACGCGTAGGCGTAGGCGTCGTCGACGGAGATGTAGCCGTCCCGGTCGGTGTCCGCGTCGCCCGACCGCAGGCCCTCGATCATGCCGGTGGTGAACACCGACCCGGCGACGAGCGCGCCCGGCAGCACCTCGCCCTCGAATGAGTACTCGCCGGCCCGGGACGCGGTGAGCACCGCACGGCCGCGGCCGCTGCTGCCGATGAGGTGCCGTTCGAGGTTCACCTCCGGCTCGCCCTTCGCCCCGTCGGAGAACGCACCGCTGAAGCAGCAGTCGAGGATGACGACCTGGCGGGCCCGGCACTCGTCGAGCTGTTCGAGCAGCCACCTCGACTCGACGCCGGTCGAGCCGAGGTGGGTGGTCCTGGAGTCGGTCGCCGCGAAGTACAGCCGTCCGCGCCGGTCCCGGACGCCGTGGCACGACAGGTACACGACGAGCAGGTCGTCGGGGTCCCGGCCGGCGAGGAAGCCCTCCACCTCGACCCGGATGTCGTGCGCGGTCCGGTCGATGAGCGACGTCACCGCGAACCCGCCGATGGCGGGGTCGGCGAGGACCTCGGCGAGCCCGGCCGCGTCGTGGGCCGGCGCGCGCAGCTGGCTCAGCGCGGGATCGGCATACGTCGCGGTGGCGATGACCAGGGCGAACCTGGGTCCAGGGGGCAGTTCAGGCGCGGGTGTTCGGCCGCGCACGCCGGACCTCGCCGTTCAGCCTCCCTGCACCACGGTGCACGTCGATCACCAACCGCCCTCCTCCGCGTCACCGTCCGTTCTATCACTCACCGGAAAGGCGCGGCGCGGCAGAGGGTGCGGGCCCGACGCCCGCACCCTCCCGACGGCTACTCGAAGCGTTCGCCGCGGGCGGCCTTGTCCAGCAGGAGCTGGGGCGGCTCGAAGCGGGTGCCGTAGCGGGCGGCGAGTTCCGACGCGCGGGCCACGAAGCCGGGCAGGCCGCCCTGGTACTGGTTGGCGTACTGCAGCACACCGCCGGTCCAGGCCGGGTAGCCGATGCCGAGGATGGAGCCGACGTTGGCGTCGACGGCGGAGGTGAGGACGCCCTCCTCCAGGCAGCGGATGGTCTCCAGGGTCTCGACGAACAGCATCCGCTCGATGAGGTCGGCGAAGGGGACGTCGAGGTTGGTGCCGCCGAAGGCGTCCCGCAGCCCGGGCCAGAGGCCGGTGCGCTTGCCGCCGGCGTAGTCGTAGAAGCCGGCGCCGCCGGAGCGGCCGGGGCGGCCGGCGGCGATCAGGCGGTCGATGACGGCGTCGGCGGCGTGCGGGGTCCAGGTGCCGCCGGCGGCGACGACCGCGGCCGCGGTCTCCTGGCGGATCTTCTGGGGCAGGGTGAGGGTCAGCTCGTCCATCAGCGCCAGGACCGGCGCCGGGTATCCGGCCTGCGAGCTGGCCTGTTCGATGGTGGCGGCGGGGATGCCTTCGGCGAGCATCGAGACACCCTCGTTGGTGAACGTGCCGATGACCCGGCTGGTGAAGAACCCGCGGCTGTCGTTGACGACGATCGGCGTCTTCTTCAGCTGCCGCACCACACCCAGCGCCCGGTCCACGGCAGCAGCCGAGGTGGCACTCCCGCGGATCACCTCGACGAGCGGCATCTTGTCCACGGGCGAGAAGAAGTGCAGCCCGACGAAGTCCTCCCGCCGCGTCACCCCCTCGGCCAGCAG
>NZ_JBFAJA010000086.1:0-61520 GCF_040654975.1 Dactylosporangium sp. NPDC050588
CCGAGCGCCCGCGCCCGCGCGCCGAGCGCCCGCGCGCCGAGCGCCCGCGCCCGCGCGCCGAGCGCCCGCGCGCCGAGCGCCCGCGCGCCGAACGCCGAGCGCCCGCGCGCCGAACGCCGAGCGTCGAGCGCCGAGCGCCGAGCGGGGAGCGGCGGGCGCCGAGCCGCGGGCGGCGGTGGCGGTCGTGGCGGTCGTGGCGGTGCGGGGTGGGGGTCAGACGACGCGGACCGTCAGGCCGCTGACGCCGTTGGCCTTGCCCACGTGGGTGGCCTCCTTCTGGAGGTCCTTCTCGGGCAGGACGGCGCCGTCGAACGGGGTTACCACGAGGTCCTTGCCCTCGATCTCCCAGACTGCCTCGATCCGGCCGTCGACGACGACGATGGGGGAGATCCAGCCGGCGGTGCGGCTCACCTTGCTGCGGTGCTTGGCGTCCAGCAGCACGTCGTCCTTGGTGCCGGGGCCGAGGATGTACTGGTCGAAGTGGCCGAGCAGCTTGACGCCCTGGCAGTCGGCGGAGCCGGCGAGGTCGTCGGCGTGCTCGGTCAGGATCATCGCCTTGCGGCCCTCGACGTCGACCTCGGTGAGCTTGTCGCCCATGTCGGCGAACCACTTGCGCAGCTTCGGCTTGCTGGTGCTGTTGAGGGTCAGCCAGCGGTCGAACGTGTCGGGGCTCGCCGGGCCGTACGCGCCGAGATATGCCTCGATCGCGATCGGGGCCGCCTCGTCGGGCTCGGGGATGCCCTTCCAGTCCTTGCCGAACTTCTTCGCCGGCGACGTGAACGTGATTTTGTTGCCCTGGTTGGGGCCGTGGCAGAGGGCGCCGCGCCAGGCGAGAGGCTTGAGCACCGAGCCCCACCCGGAGCGCAGCCGCTCCTCCATGCTCGCGAAGCGCTTGTCGGCGATGAGCTTCGTGACCAGCTGGTCGCGGGTGAGCTCCGCGCCGCCCTCGAGGATCTGCGACACCTCGTCGGTCAGCTCGTCCACCTGCTTGGGGCTGACGCCGGACGCCTTCGTCCAGGACGGCTTGAGCCAGCTGCCCGCGGCGGCCATGAGCGACAGGAAGGCGCCGGCGTCCTGCGGGCGCAGCAGGTGCAGCGTGCCGCGCATCGCCCAGGTCTTCAGCAGCGTCAGGTCGGCGACGTCCCGGTCGACGGCGTCACCGTCGGGTGTCGTCTGTCGCAAGGCGACGGCCAGCTCGGCGGCGCTCCACACCTGCGCCTGCACACCACACAGTCTGCCGACGATCTCGCTCGCGCTGGCCTTCGTGCGCGGATGCACGAACTGCCGCTTCATCCGCCAGGTCGCGACCTGTTTCCAGGTGACTTTCACGGTGCCCCCTCTGCAGTCAAATCTCACCCTACCCCGGGCCGAAAGACACTGCACGAAAGGCGACAAGGCCCCCACCCGCTCGGGTGGGAGCCTTGTCGAGGAATCTCAGCCCCGGTCCGCCTGTGCGGCCTCCAGGGTGTCGCGTTTCGCCTTGGGCCGGCTCCAGCGCCGCATGATCGGGCGTTCGACGAGCGTGTAGAGCAGCCACGCGAGCACGAGGCTCGTGACGATCGTCAGCCCCGAATAGGTCAGCACGGTGCCCCATGTGGTGGGTGCGTCGGCCGGGTTCGCGCCCCACGTGGGGGAGTGCCTGCCGATCCAGCCGTAGACGACCACCAGCCAGTGCACCAGGTACAGGGCGAAGGAGATCTCCCCCAGGAACACCATGGTGCGGCTGCCGAAGGAGCTGCCGCGGCCGTCGATGTCGCGGGTGGCGACGGCGCCGACGAGGAACGCGAGCGGCAGCGCGGAGACGGCGACGAAGCCCAGGATCGGCGGCGTGGCACCACCGGCGGCGATGAGCCCGATCGTCGCCACGATCACGGCGACCGGCAGCGGCCAGCGCTTGAGCCAGCGGCCGTTGATGACGATCAGCGCGGTGAAGATGCCCAGCACGAACTCCAGCATCCGCACCGGCGGGAAGAACGTCATGAACCACATGTGCAGCCAGGGCAGCCCGGTGCCGCGGTGGGTCCCGCCGGCGGGCAGCAGCAGCGCCACGAACGGCACGGCGCAGATCGCGGCGAACGTGATCCAGAAGCCGCGCCACAGCCGCTCGGGGCGGACCTTGCGCAGCAGGCTCAGCACGAACGGGAAGACGAGGTAGAACAGCAGCTCGCAGGACAGCGACCAGGTCGGCGTGTTGGACCACAGGTTGAACAGCAGCTGCTGGTCGGGGATCCAGGCGTGCACCAGGAACAGCGTGGCCAGGGTGTCGCGGGTCGACAGCGCGTGCGCGGCGGTGGCCGCGAGCAGGACCGCCGCGACCAGCGTCACCAGGTGGTTCGGGTAGATCTTGAAGAACCGGCGGCGCCAGAACTGCGGCACGGTGTCGATGTCGCGGGCGACCCACGTCAGCACGAACCCGCTGAGGATGAAGAAGAACGACACCCCGACGGAGCCGAAGCCGTAGAACACGTGGATCACGAAGACCTGGTCCTTGGCGACGAACGGCAGCAGGTTGATGCCGACGTGGCACAGCACGACCAGGAACGCGGCGATGAACCGCAGGCCCGTCAGCGAGTGCAGCTTCGCGCTCGACCGGCCGGGCGCGGGCCGGTCGGCGGCGGGGGACACGGACCGTGGCCCGCCACCTCCGGCCAGGTCCACCTCGGTGCTCGCCTCGGTGGCGAGTCCCGCTCTCGGTCGAATCATCGGGCACCTCCGTCTGAGTCGGTGGCGGGCGTCAGCTCGCCGGCGAGTTCGCGGACCACGGTCGCCTGGTAGAAGTTGCGCACCGGCAGGCGGCGGCCCTGTTCGGCCTCGATCAGGTCGATCACTTCCATTGCCGTCAGCGAGGTGCCGCCGAGGGCGAAGAACTCGTCGTCGGGCGTCACCCCCTTGTCGACCTTCAGCACGCGCTGGAACACGCTCTGCACGTAGCGGATCCGGTCCTCGTCGTGGATCAGGGCCGTTCCGGCCATCGTCATCACCTCGTCTTCCGGTCGGTGTTCTGGGTGTGGTCGAGCAGCCGGCCGGCGGCCTCCACGACCGCGTCGGCGCTCACTCCGTGCGCTTCGAGGGCGTCGCGCTGGCCGGCGACCCGCGCGCCGGGCCGGCCGCGCACGGCGACCCGGCGGATGGGCACGGCGAGCTCGGCGGACACCACCTCGGCGACCGCGTCGCCCGCGCCGCCCTGCGGCCGGTGCTCCTCGACGGTCACCACGCCCGCGCGCCCGCGGCAGCCGGCGAGCAGCCCGTCGCGGTCCAGCGGGTGCAGGGTGTGCAGCTCGAGCACCTCCGCATCGATCCCGGCGCCGGCAAGGCGCGAAGCCGCCTCCAGCGCGAACAGCAACGGCATCGCCCCGGTCGCCACGATCGTCATGTCGGTGCCCTCGCGCAGCGTCCGGGCCCGGCCGAGCCGGAAGTCGGGCGCGCTGCCCTGAGGCACCGGTGTCGCCGACCGCCCGAGCCGCAGGTACGCGGGGCCGGGCAGCTCGTGCAGCTGCCGGGTGGCGGCGCCGATCTGCCGGCCGTCGCCGGGGACCACGACGGCGAGGTCCGCGAGCGCCCGGGCGACCGCGAGGTCCTCCAGGGCGAAGTGGGTGGTGCCGAAGTGCGCGGCGGACAGCCCGCCGTGCGTGGCGATCACCCGGACGGGCAGCCGGTTGCCGACCACGTCGACCTTGAGGAACTCGGCGGCCCGCATGGTGGCGAACGTGGCCATCGTGTGCACGTAGGGGATGAAGCCGCGGCGGGCGAGCCCGGCGGCGACGGTCATCAGGTTCGCCTCGGCGATCCCGACGTTGATGTACCGGTCGGGGAACCGCTCCGCGAAGGTGTTCTCCAGGCCGCCGGTGTCGGAGTCCAGGCAGATGACCCGGGGGTCCTCGGCGGCGAGGTCGATCAGCGTGTCGCGGTACGCCGCGCGGGGATCCGGGCCGAGCTCCACCTCGGCGATCGTCTGCGTCACGACGGCTCCCCCTTCGCCGCCCGGGCGAGGGCCGCGAGGGCGCGCTGCACCAGGGCGGGCTTGAGCTTGGCGTAGTGCCCGGCGACCTTGCGCTCCAGGAACGGCACGCCGCGGCCCTTCACGGTCGTGGCGATCACCATGACCGGGCCGTCCGGCGACGGTTGCAGCGCCTCGTGCAGCGCCGCCAGGTCGTGCCCGTCGACGGTGCGCACCTGCCAGCCGAACGCGGCGAACTTCGCGTCGAGCGGCTCGAGCGCGACGCAGCCCTCGGTGCCGCCGGTGATCTGCAGCCCGTTGCGGTCCACGGCCGCGACCAGGTTGGGCAGCTTGCGGTGGCCGGCCAGCAGCGCGGCCTCCCAGACGCTGCCTTCCTGCAGCTCGCCGTCGCCGAGGACGGTGTAGACGCGCCGGTCGCCGCCGCGCAGCAGCTCGGCGAGCGCGAGGCCGATCGACAGGCCGAGCCCGTGGCCGAGCGAGCCGGTGGCGAACTCGACGCCGGGCAGGTCGTGCGCGGGGTGCCCGAAGAGCCGGCTGCCGGGCTGGGCGTAGCTGTCGAGCTCGTCGGCGGGGAGCCGGCCGAGCTGGACCAGCGCGCTGTAGAGCGCCGGCGCGGCGTGGCCCTTGCTGAGCACGAACGCGTCGCCGGGGCGCAGCAGCCGCGCGTGCAGCACGGCCATCAGGTCGGCGCAGGACAGGCTGCCGCCGGCGTGCGCGCCCTCGGGCCCGCCCGCCATCCGGATGACGTCCTGCCGGATCCGTTGCGCCATCGCCGCGACGGGCGCCTCGTCAAAAGCCCCGTCAACAGTCCCGTCAACAGCACCGTCAACGGCGCCGTCAACAGCACCGTCAACGGCGCCGTCAACAGCACCGTCAACGGCGCCGTCAGAAGCGCCGTCCTGAACGGCGGGGGAGTGCGGCGGGCCGGTCGTGGTCGGCGCGGCCATGTCTGGCTCCCTTCGGTGGGTGTGAATGTGTGCGTGGGTCAGCCCTTGCGGAGCGCGTCGCGCCAGCCGGGCGCGGGGCGCGAGCGGGCCATCTGGCGGATCAGGTCGAGGTGCCGCCACACCTTCTCGAAGGCGTCGGCGTAGCGGGCCAGCAGCGGCCCGGCCGCCGGATCGAGGTGGCGGCGTTGCAGGCACAGGGATCCGTCCACGACCGCGGCGGTCACCGGGAAGCGCTCGGCCACCCAGTCGAGGGCGTCGGCCTCGGTCATGCCGGCGGGCCGGAACGCGGGGTGCGCGGGCAGCGGCGCGACCTGGTACTGGGAGACCGGCACGCCCTCGGCGCGCAGCGCCCGGTGCAGGGCGGCGCGCAGCCCGGTGCGGTGCTCCGGCCCGAGCCCGAGCGCCTCCGGCTGCGGCATCAGGCGCAGGATGTGCCAGGCGTGCGTGCGGCCGGCGGGGATCCGCGGCACGCCCAGCCCGGGCAGCTGGGCCAGCCGGTCCAGGAACGCGCGGATGCCCGGCTCGCGCCGGCGGGCGTAGTCGTCGAAGCGGGCCAGCTGCGAGTGGGTGAAGGCGGCCGCCACGGGTGCCATCCGGGCATTGAAGGCGGTGTGATGGCTGATGTACGTGCGAGCCCCGACCGGCGCCCGCTCGCCGAAGTTGCGCAGGCTGACCAGCCGCTCGTGCAGCTCGTCGTCGTCGGTGGTGATGAGCCCGCCCTCGCCGCACGTCGGCAGGTTCTTGTGCGGGTGCAGGCTGAAGCAGCCGGCCGTGCCGAGCGCGCCGGCCCGGCGGCCCTCCAGCCGCGCGCCGTGGGCCTGCGCGGCGTCCTCGACGACCGGCACGTCCAGCCGCTCGGCGAGGCGGCGCAGCGCCGGCATGTCCGCCGGCAGCCCGTGCAGGTGGACGGGCAGCAGCGCCGCGGTGCGGGGACCTGCGGCCGCGGCGGCCGAGCGGGGGTCCAGGTTGTAGGTGCCCGGCTCGATGTCGCCGAACACGGCGGTGCCGCCGGCCGCGTGCACGGCGTGGGCGGTCGCGTTCATCGTCAGGGCCGGCACGACCACCTCGTCGCCGGCGCCGATCCCGCAGCCGCGCAGCGCGAGGTGCAGCGCGACGGTGCCGGAGGCGACGGCGACGCAGTGCCGCGTCCCGGTGGCCTCGGCCCACGCCGCCTCGAGGCGGCCGATCTCGGGCTCGCCGGGCGACGCGGCGTTCAGCGGACCGTCGCGCAGCACCCGGAGGACGGCCCGCTCGTCGTCCGCGGTGACGACCGGCCAGGTGCCGCCGCCGCTGTCCTTCGGCACGGCGCGGTCCCCGCCGAGCAGGGCCAGCTCCGCGGTCAGCAAGGTGTGGGTGGTCTCGGCCATGAACAGGCACCTCCGGACGGTGTGCTCGTCGGGTCGCCGCTCGGGAGGACACGCACGGAGCAGCCTTTGTTGCAGAGTATTCGTCGCCTCATCATGCAGAGTCTGCAACAGTGTCGAGGGTCAGCATCACCCTGTATGCCGCGATCCGCAACTCGATCATCGGTGCTTGTGCGAAGTCCTGTTTGGCAAAACCCGATGTGGGGAAGGGTTACAGAGTCGTCGGCGTGGATATTCCAACGATTTGCCGTGACCTGCGGGATGTCGCCTCGATGTTGCTTCCAAGTCGTCTCTCGAGATGTGCGACCGTGAAGCATGTGTTAGCTTCTGCAGTGTTGGCCAAACAGTAGTCATACAATCTGCAGGAGGCAACTGATGACTGTTGCAACGACCGTGCAGTGCCCGCAGTGCGGTGGCGCGGTGGACGTCTCCGACGAACTCATGGTTGCCGAGATCGTGATCTGCCAGCACTGCTCCAGCGAGCTCGAGGTGGTCACGACCGACCCGGTCGTGCTGGCGCTCGCGCCCGAGGTGGAAGAGGACTGGGGCGAGTAGCCGCCGGCTCGCCGGGGTGGTGGGTGCCTGAGGCGGACCCCACCCCACGGCGGGCACCGAACACGCGACAAAGACTGCAGACGGAAAGGGGCGGCAGGGTGAAGGTGAGCGTCGTCGGCGCGGCCGGCTACACGGGTGGGGAGCTGCTCCGGCTGGTGCACTCGCACCCGGAACTGGACCTGGTGCAGGCCGTCTCCCGCCGGCACGCCGGCCGGCCGGTCGCGGAGGTGCACCCCAACCTGCATCATCTCGGCCTGACGTTCCACCCGCCGCAGGAGCTGGCCCCGGTCGACACCGCTTTCCTGGCGCTGCCCTCGGGAGCCTCGGCGGAGCTGGAGGCCGGCGTCGCCGAGCTGGCCGGCACGATCGTCGACCTGAGCCCGGACTTCCGGGCCGGCGCCAGCTCCGCGTCCGGCGACGTCTACCGGACCGGGCTGCCCGAGCTGTACGCCGACGAACTGCCCGGCGCCGAGCGGATCAGCGTGCCCGGCTGCATGGCGACCGCCGCGATCCTCGCCCTGGCCCCGCTGAGCAAGGCGGGCCTGGTCGCCGGTGACGTGGTGGTCGACGCGCGGACCGGCTCGTCCGGCTCCGGCGCCGAGCCGGGCCCGTCGTCGCATCACGCGGAGCGCGGCAACGCGTTCAGAGTCTACAAACCCGCCGGGCACCGGCACGAGAAGGAGATCGCGGCGCACGCCAAGGTCCGGGCCCGCATGACCGTGACGGCCGTGCCGTCGGTCCGCGGCGCGCAGGTCGTCTGCCACGTCACGCCGCCGGAGCCGGTCGAGCGCCGGGACGTGCTGCGGGTGCTGCAGCGGGAGTACCGCGACCGCCCGTTCGTCCGGGTGGTGGCCCGCAGCCGCGGGGTGCACCGGCTGCCGGACCCGCAGTTCCTGTCCGGCACCAACTTCGTCGACGTCGGCTGCGCGGTCGACGAGGACGGCGGCCGGATCGTCGTGGTCGCCGCCCTGGACAACCTGGTCAAGGGTGCCGCCGGCGGCGGCGTGCAGAGCCTGAACGTGGCGCGCGGCCTGCCGGAGGACGCCGGCCTGGAGTTCCCGGGCCTGCACCCGGCCTGATCCGGCCTGCACCCGGCCTGATCCGGCCTGATCCGGCCTGATCCGGCACTGCACACGAAGCACCGGGCAAGCACAGAGGAGGTGAGCGGGGCATGGCACAGGATGCCGGACACACCCCCGGCGGGGTCATCGTGGTCAAGATCGGCGGCGGCTCCGACCCGGGACCGTTGCTCGACGAGGTCGCGGAGCTGGCCGCGGCCGGCACGCCCACCGTGCTGGTGCACGGCGGCGGCGCCGTCGCCGACCAGCTCGCCGACGAGCTCGGCATCGAACGTGAGGTCATCAGGTCACCCGACGGCACCCAGAGCCGGCGCACCGACCGCACCATGCTCTCGATCATCACCATGGCGCTGCTCGGGCGGGTCAAGCCCGAGCTGGTCAGCGGGCTGCGGGCACGCGGCGCGAGGGCGGTGGGCCTGAGCGGGGCGGACGGCGGGCTGGCGACCGCGTCCCGCAAGCCGGCCATCCGGTCGATCAAGGCCGGCAAGACCGTGCTGATCCGCGACGACCAGTCGGGGCGGATCGAGCACGTCGACCCCGCACCCGTCCGCGCGGTGCTGGAGCGCGGCGACGTCCCCGTGGTGTCCCCGCCGGCCAGCGACGCCGACGGCAATCTGCTCAACGTCGACGCCGACGAGATGGCCGCCCGGCTCGCCGTGGCGCTCGATGCCGACGCGCTGGTCCTGCTCACCGACGTCTCCGGGGTGTACGCCGACCCGGACGACCCGGGCAGCAGGATCGCCGAGGTCGGCCCGCAGCACCTCGACGGCGACACCGTCCGCGGGCGGATGCGGCACAAGGTGCGGGCCGGGCTGCGCGCCAGCCTGACCGTCGCCCGCGTCGTCATCGGCGCCGCGGGACAGCACCGGCCGATCCGCCAGGCCCTCGCCGGCAGCGGCAGCTCCCTGCACGAAGCCGCCAGCGGCAGCTCCCTGCACGAAGCGGCCAGCGGCAACGTTCTGCGCGAAGCCGCCGGCGGCAGCTCCCCGCGCGAAGCCGCCAGCGGCAACGTCCTGCGCGAAGCCGCCGGCGGCAGCTCCCCGCGCGAAGCCGGCAGCGGCAACGTCCTGCGCGAAGGCAGCGCCGCATGACCGCCGGCTGGGCCGTGCGCCGCACCCGCCCCGGAGTCCTGCGCGAGGACTACCCGGCGTGGCTGCTGCGCGCCGCGCTGAGCATCCCGTCGGTGTCCGGGCAGGAGCTGCCGCTCGCGGGGTTCCTGGCGGAGCAGATGGACACGCTCGGCTTCGACGCGCACGTCGACGAGGTCGGCAACGTCCACGGCGTCATCGGCCCCGCCGACGCCCCGACCGTGATGCTGCTCGGGCACATCGACACCGTCCCCGGGCAGGTCCCGGTCTGTCAGGTCGGCGATCTGCTGTACGGGCGCGGCTCGGTGGACGCGAAGGGTGCCTTCGTCACGATGATCTGCGCCGCCGCGCGCAGCCGGGACGTGCGGGTGCACGCCGTCGGCGCGGTCGGCGAGGAGGTCGCCGGCTCGCGGGGGGCACGGCACGTGATGGAGACCGTCCCGCGCCCGGACGCCGTGGTCATCGGCGAGCCGAGCGGCTGGGACGGGGTCTGCCTGGGGTACAAGGGGCGCATCGGCCTCGGGTACGAGATGCACCAGCCGCCGCTGCACACCAGCAGCCCGGAGCCGACCGCGGTGGAGCGCGCCGCCCGCTGGGCCGGCGACGTGCAGGACTACCTGCGCGGGCTGTCGCCGGACCCCGATCCGGACCCGGTCGCGTTCGGCGTCGCCGCCGGCACGCTGATCCGCCTGTGCGGTGACCTCGCCGACGCCGAGGCGTTCCTGACCTGCCGCGTGCCGCCGGGCTTCGACTTCGCCGCCCTGGAGCGCTTCGCCCGCAGCCGCACGCACAGCCGGATCTGGGTCGACGAGCGGGTGCCCGGGGTGACCCGCACCCGGTCCGACCCGGTGGTGAGCCAGCTGCGCGCCGCGATCGCCGCGCAGGGCGCCCGGCCGACGTTCAAGCGCAAGGCCGGCACCTCCGACATGAACACCCTCGACCCGTGGGGCGTGCCGATGGCCGCATACGGCCCCGGCGACGCCCACCTGGACCACACCACCGACGAACACATCCCGATCAGCGAGCTGTACCGCGCGATCGACGTCCTGACCGTCGCCCTGCCCCGGCTCGGGCGCCAGCTGGCCGCGAGAACGCCCGAACTTCTGGAGGCATGATGCTGCTCGACGGGAACGTCGCCATGATCACCGGCGCGGCCCGTGCGCTGGGCCGTTCCCACGCGCTGACCTTCGCCCGGGAGGGCGCCGACCTCATCCTGGTCGACCACTGCGACCCGCAGGCCGGCCCGTACGAGATGTCCGGCCGCCGCGACCTCGAGGAGACCGCCGACAAGTGCCGGCGCTACGGCAGCCGCGTGTTGACCGGCGTCGCCGACGTGCGCGACCAGGCCGGCGTCGACAAGGTCGTCGACGAGGGCATGGAGGAGTTCGGCCAGATCGACGTGCTGCTCAACAACGCCGGCGTGCTCGGCCCCGGCGGTGTACGGGCGCACGAACTGACCGAGGAGCAGTGGCAGCTCTCGCTGGACGTGAACCTCAGCGGCACCTGGCGCTGCTGCCGGGCCGTGCTGCCGCACATGGTGGAGCGCGGCGGCGGACGGATCGTGAACACGGCGTCGACCGGCGGCCGGGTCGCGTTCGAGATGTACGCCAACTACGTCGCGTCCAAGCACGGCGTGGTCGGGCTGACCAAGTCGATCGCTCTCGAGTACGGCCGGCATGGGATCCGCGCCAACGCCGTCAGCCCCAGCACGGTCGCCGACGACGCGGAGCTCGGCACCCGCAGCACCCGCGCGGTCGCCGAGTCGCTGGGCTCGGGCCTGGACGACTACGAGCGCCAGTCGGCGTCGCTGCACGCGCTCGGCCGCCTGGTGACCGCTTCGGAGGTGTCGGCCGCCTGCCTGTGGCTGGCGAGCCCCGACTCCGGCGGCGTCACCGGCACCGAACTGGTGGTCGACGGCGGCTTCACGGCCCGCTGACGCACGACGTCCCCCGAACGGAACCAGACGGACAAGGAGTTGCCTGCCATGGACCAGCAGACCGACGTGCAGACGCGGCCGGACGCCGCGCCGGCCGACCTGGCCGCGCTGCGGTCGAAGCTGGCCGCGCTGCCCGCGCAGAAGCGCCGGCTGGTGGAGCGGATGCTGGCCCGTCAGGGCACGGACCTCGGGATCACCCGCCGCGCCGCCGGCAGCGACGAGGCGCCGTGCTCCTTCGAGCAGGAGCGGCTGTGGTTCATGTACGAACTGCTCACCCGCCGCGAGATCTTCCACGTCCCGGTCGCGCTGCGCATCGACGGCGACCTGCACGCCGAGTCGCTGCGCCGGGCGCTGCAGCAGCTCGCCCTGCGGCACGAGTCGCTGCGCACGGTCTTCCGGCAGCGCGACGGAAAGCCCTACCAGCTGGTCCTGGACCGGATGACGCTGCCGCTCGACGAGGTCGACTGCACGGGCGAGGAGGACCCGGCCGGCACCGCCCGGCGGCTCGCCTCCGGCCTGGTCGTCGAGGACTTCGACCTCGCCGAGGGGCCGCTGGTGCGCTGCACCCTGTTCCGCATCGACGACACCACCCACCTGCTCGCGCTGGTCCAGCACCACATCGTGTCCGACAACTGGTCGCTGGGGATCCTGCTGGACGACCTCGGCCGGCTCTACGCCCGGGAGCGCGGCGTGCCGGTGGAGCTGGCCCCGCTCGACGTGCACTACCCGGACTTCGCCGAGTGGCAGCGGGCCACGGTGGACGGCGCGTCGATGCAGCGGCTGCTGGAGCACTGGCGCGAGCGGCTCGACGGCGCCCCCGAGGCCCTCGACCTGCCCACCGACCGGCCCCGTCCCGCGATCCGCGGCAGCCAGGGACAGTTCCAGTACGTCCGGTTCGGCGCCGACCTCGTCCAGGGGCTGCGCGACCTCGCCAAGCGGCACGACACCACGCTGCTCGGCGCGTTCCTCGCCGGCTACATCGCCTTCCTGTCCCGGCTGGTGCGCTCGGAGTCGCTGGTGGTGGGGGTACCGGTGGCCGGCCGCCCCCGCGCGGAGACGCAGCGGATGATCGGCTACTTCCTGAACTGGCTGCCGATCCACGTCCGGGTCGGGGACCGGCCGGACCTGAACACCCTGGTCCGCCGCACCGGCGCGGCGCTCGGCGAGGCCCTCGGCCACCAGGAGATCCCGTTCGACATGCTCGTCCGGGAGCTGCAGACGTCGCGCCGCCCCGGCGTGACCCCGATCTTCCAGACCTCGTTCTCGCTGCGCGACGGCGCGCCGACCCCGCCGAGGATGCCCGGCGTCGAAGTGTCCTTCGCCGAGCTCGACGGCGGCGCGACGCACTACGACCTGATGGCCGAGCTGTGGTGCGAGGGCGACGAGGTCGTCGGCTACCTGCCCTTCGACGACGAGCTGCTCGACGCGTCCACGGTCGCGCGCTGGGCCCGCTGGCTGGAGACGCTGCTGCGGGCCGGCCTGGCGAACCCGGACGTCCCGGTCGCCGACCTGGAGATCCTCGCCGACGGCGAGCCGGCGGTCATCCCGGCGAAGGGGCTCACCGCCGCTCCCGCGCACGAGACCCTGCACGGCGCGTTCGCCGCCCAGGCCGCGGCGCGGGCCGGCGCGGTCGCCGTCGCCGACGACCAGGACCGGCTGACCTACGCGGAGCTGGCCGGCCGGGCCGACCGGATCGCGGCCGCACTGCGCGAGCGCGGCGAGGGGCCGGGCAGCATCGTCGGCCTCGTCCTCGACCGGAGCGTGGACCTGCCCGCCGCCGTCCTCGGCGTGCTCCAGGCGGGTGCGGCGTACCTGCCGATCGACCCGGACAACCCGGCCGAGCGCACCGCCGACCAGTTCGCCGAGTGCCGGGTGAGCACGGTGATCGTGACGCCCGCGACCGCGAAGGCCGTCGAGGGGCCGCGGCCGCTCGTGCTGGACTGGTCCGAGCTTCCCGAGGCACCCGGGCCGGTCACCGTCGACGTGCCCGCGTCTGCTCCCGCGTACGTGATCTACACGTCCGGCTCCACCGGCAAGCCCAAGGGCGTCCTCGTCGCGCACGGGCACGTGCTGCGGCTGCTGTCCGCCTGCGACGAGCACATGCGCTTCGGACCGGACGACGTGTGGACGCTGTTCCACTCCTACGCGTTCGACTTCTCCGTCTGGGAGCTGTGGGGTGCGCTGCTGCACGGCGGCCGGCTGCTCGTCGTGCCGCAATGGGCGACCCGCGCCCCGGACGTGTTCGCCGAGCTGGTGCAGACCGAGGGCGTCACCGTGCTGAGCCAGACGCCGTCCGCGTTCGGTCAGGTGAGCGCCGCGCTGCTGGAGCGCGGCGGTGAAACCGCCCTGCGGTACGTCGTGTTCGGCGGCGAGGCGCTCAACCACGCCGCGCTGCGCCCCTGGGTCGCCGCGCACGGCGACGCCCAGCCCGAGCTGATCAACATGTACGGCATCACCGAGACCACCGTGCACGTCACCTACCGGCGGGTGCGGGAGGCGGACCTGGCCGAGACCGCGTCGCTGATCGGCCCGCCGCTGCCGGACCTGTCGCTGTACCTCCTCGACGGCTCGCTGCACCCGGTCGGCCCCGGCGTCCCCGGCGAGATCTTCGTCGGCGGCGACGGCGTCACCCACGGGTACGTCGCCAACCCGGCGCTGACCGCGCAGCGCATGCTGCCCGACCCGTTCAGCGGGCGGTCCGGCGCCCGGATGTACCGCAGCGGCGACCTCGCCGTGCACCGCGACGACGGCGAGCTGCTCTACCTCGGCCGCGGCGACGACCAGGTGAAGGTGCGCGGCCACCGGATCGAGCTCGGCGAGGTGCAGGCCGCCCTCGCCGCCCTCGACGACGTCGCCCGGGCCGCCGTCGTCCTCGAACGCGACCGGGTCGGCGCCGCCACCCTCGCCGGGTACGTCGTGCCCGCCGGCGAGGCGAGCCCGAGCGGCTCCGCGATCCGCCGCGCGCTGCTGCGGACCCTGCCGGAGTGGATGGTGCCGGCGACGGTCACCGTGCTGGACGAGCTGCCGCTGACCCGCAACGGCAAGCTCGACCGGCAGGCGCTCGCCGGCCGCCGCGACCAGGGCGCGAGCATCGGCCCGCGCGGCGGGACACCGGCGGACGGGACCGCGAAGGAGCTCGCCGCGATCTGGCAGGACCTGCTCGGCGTGCCCGCGGTCGGCACCGAGGACAACTTCTTCGAGCTCGGCGGCCACTCGCTGATGGTGATGCACATGGTCGCCCGGATCCGCACGTCGCTCGGCGTGGACATGCCGATGGAGACCCTGTTCCGCACGCCGCAGCTGCAGCCTCTCGCCGAGGCCGTCGACGAGGTCCGCGCCGGCACGACCGTGGCCTCCGCCGCCGGTACCGGCGACGACATCGCGACGATGCGCGCCGAGATCGCCGGGCGGGTCGCCGCGATCCCGCGGCCGGGGGAGCGCCCCGCCGCCGACCCCGCCGTCGTGCTGCTCACCGGCGCGACCGGGTTCGTCGGCCGGTTCGTCCTCGCCCGGCTGCTCGACGGCGGCGACTGCGCGCGGGTCGTCTGCCTGGTGCGCGGCGGGGAACGCCGCCGCGACGACCTGGTCGACGGGATGACCGCCCTCGGGCTGTGGCGCCCCGAGCACGCCGCCCGGGTGGAGCTCGTCGACGGCGACATCGCCGCGCCGCGGCTCGGGCTGTCCCACGCCGACCACGACCGGCTCGCCGGCGAGGCGGGGCGCATCGTGCACACCGCCGCGTGGGTCAACCACGTCTACCCGTACGAGCAGCTGGCCGCCGCCAACACGCACAGCCTGGCCGGCCTGCTCGAGCTGGCCGCCGCCGGCCGCCGCGCCGCGCTGACCGTGGTGTCGACCAGCTCGGTGTTCGACTCCGCCGGCTACCCGGCCGGCGGGACCGTGCCGCCCGGCCCGCTGCACACGCTGCCGTCGGCGGCGAACGGCTACGTGCGGTCCAAGGCGGTCGCCGAGCTGTACCTCGAGCACGCCGCCGAGCTGGACGTGCCCGCCGCGGTGGTGCGGATCCCGAGCGTCTTCGGCGACCAGGAGCGCTTCCAGATCAACGCGGCCGACGCCGTGTGGAGCTGGTCGCGGGCGATGATCGAGACCGGTCGGCACCCGGAGAGCTTCGCCCTGGAGGGCAACGAGCTCTTCCAGGCGCTGCCCGCCGACGCCGCCGCGGAGGCGGTGCTGCTGGCCGGCGACGGCCACGTCACGGCGGGCGCCCGCTACGTCGACGCCGTCCCCGCGACCGTCGGCAGCACCCGGGACCTGGTGGACGCGATCCGCGCCGCCGGACACGAGCTGCGGTCCTGCCCGGACCGCGAATGGTACGAGCGGGTGGCGGGCCTGGACCCCGACCGGGTCTGGGTGGCCGGCATCGCCGGTCCGGTCGCCGCCCAGCTGGCGGCGGACCCGTCCGCCGCCGCGCCCCGGACGCTGCGCCGCTGCACCGCCCCTTCCGGTGCGGGCGAGCTGAGCGAGCTGCTGCGGACCCGGGCGCTGCACACCCCGGCGCACCTGGCCGGGTACATCCGGACGCTTGACGCGTCGTGAACTGCCGGCCGGGACCCGTGTCCCGGAACCGGAACACACAGGAACGGACCGGGAGGATGCCCAGCCCCTGCACGGCCGAAACGGACGAGACCGAAACGATGGGAGTGACAGTGAGCACGGACGAGCGCACGTATCTCGTGGTGCGCAACCACGAGGACCAGTACTCGATCTGGCCCGCCGGGCAGGACGTCCCGGACGGCTGGGCCACCGAGGGCTTCGACGGCCCGAAGGACGACTGCCTCGCGCACATCGCCGAGGTATGGACCGACCTGCGCCCGCTGAGCCTGCGCCGCGCGGTCGTCGCCGAAGGAGGTGTTCACGTTGGCTGAGATGGTGCACACGCCGGAGACCACGAACCCCGGAAACACCGAAGAGCCGCTCGCGGTGATCGGCATGAGCTGCCGCTTCGCCCCCGACCTCGACACACCCGGACAGCTGTGGGAGTTCCTGCGGGCCGGGCGCAGCGCCGTCGGCGAGATGCCCGCCCGGCGGTGGGACCCCTACGAGGCCGACCCGAAGAGCCGCGCGATCCTGCGCCAGACGACCCGCAAGGGCTCGTTCATGCAGGACATCGAGGGCTTCGACGCGGAGTTCTTCCAGATCACCCCGCGCGAGGCGGAGTACATCGACCCGCAGCAGCGGATCATGCTGGAGATGGCCTGGGAGGCGCTGTGCGACGCCGGGCTGCCGCCGACCTCGCTCGCCGGCACCGACGCCGGTGTCTACGTGGCCGCGAACACCAACGACTACGGCCGCCGGCTCCTGGAGGACCTGGACCGCACCGGCGCCTGGGCCGTGAACGGCACCACCTTCTACGGCATCGCCAACCGGATCTCGTACTTCCTCGACGCGCACGGGCCGAGCATGGCGGTCGACACCGCGTGCGCCGGGTCGCTGACCGCGCTGCACGTCGCGTGCCAGGCCCTGCGCACCGGCGAGACCAGCGTCGCGATCGTCGGCGGCATCAACATCATGTCGTCGCCGGCGCTCGTGGTGGCGCTCGACGCGGCGTCCGCGACGTCGCCGGACGGGCGCAGCAAGGCGTTCGACAAGGCCGCCGACGGCTACGGCCGCGGTGAGGGCGGCGGCGTCGTCGTCCTCAAGCGCCTCTCCGACGCGGTTCGCGACGACGACCCGATCTACGGGCTCGTCATGGGCAGCGGCGTGTTCCAGGACGGCCGCTCCGACGGCATGATGGCCCCCAACAGCGAGGCCCAGCAGCGGATGCTGCAGGAGACCTACGAGCGGGCCGGCATCGACCCCAACACGGTGCAGTACGTCGAGGCGCACGGCACCGGCACCCAGCTGGGCGACACGGCCGAGGCGAAGGCCATCGGCAGCGTCTTCGGCCCCAGCCGGGACAGCGACGACCCGCTGCTGATCGGCACCCTCAAGCCCAACGTCGGGCACGTCGAGGCCGCCTCCGGCATCGCCGGCGTCATCAAGGTGCTGCTCGGCATGCGGCACGGTGAGCTGCCGCCCAGCCCGCACGAGGAGGTCAACCCCGAGCTGGGCCTGGACGACAACCGGATGCGCCTGGTCGGCGAGCCGACCCCGTGGCGCGCCGGTGCGCACGGCCGCCGCGCCGGTGTCTCCAGCTACGGTGTGGGCGGCTCGATCGCGCACGCCATCCTGCAGCAGGCCCCGGCGACCCGCCCGTCCGCCAACGGCCACGGCGGCGACAGGACCGCCCGCCCGTGGGTCTTCCCGATCTCGGCCGCCTCGGAGCAGGGCGTGCGCGGGCTCGCCGGCGCGGTCGCCGACTGGGTCCGCACCAACCGCGGCGCCGACCTCGACTCGCTCGCCCACACGCTGACCGAGCGCCGCTCGCACCTGGCCCGCCGGGCCGCGGTGGTGGCCGCCGGCACCGACGAGCTCATCGAGGCCCTCGACGCGCTCGCCGACGGCGAGCACACGCCCGACGCCGTCACCGGCGCCGCGCGCACGTTCGGCGACAGCGGCGCCGCCGGGCCCGTCTGGGTGTTCTCCGGGCACGGCGCGCAGTGGGCCGGAATGGGCCAGGAGCTGCTCACCACCGAGCCGGCGTTCGCCCGCGTGATCGACGAGCTGGGCCCGGTCTTCGCCGAGGAGCTGGGCTGGACCCCGCGCGAGGCGATCGACGCCGGCGGCCCGTGGACGGTGACCCGCACCCAGGCGATGACCTACGCGATGCAGGTCGCGCTCGCCGAGGTGTGGTCGGAGCTGGGCCTGGTCCCCGGCGCGATCATCGGGCACTCCGTCGGCGAGATCGCCGCCGCGGTCGCCGCCGGCAGCCTCGACCGGATCGACGCGGCCCGCTTCGCCTGCCGCCGGGCCAAGGCCCTCGAGCAGGTCGCCGGGCAGGGCGCGATGGCGATGGTGCCGATGGCGTTCGCCGACGTCGAGCAGCGGCTGGCCGGCCGCGACGGGGTCGTCGCCGGCATCGCCGCCAGCCCACTGTCCACAGTGGTCTCCGGCGACATCGACGCGGTCGAGGCGTTCGTGGCGGAGCTGTCGGGCGAGGGCATCCAGGCCCGCAAGGTCAACACCGACGTCGCCTTCCACTCCCCGCACGTGCGGGGCGAGGTCCTGGCGGAGGTCGGCCGGGCCGCGGCACAGCTGCACGCCCGCCCGCCGCAGGTGACGCTGTACAGCACGGCGATGGCGGACCCGCGCTCCGGCGCCGCCCGCGAGGGCGACTACTGGGCCACGAACCTGGCCGACCCGGTGCGCTTCCACCAGGCCGTGCGGGCCGCGCTCGACGACGGCGCCCGGGTGTTCCTGGAGGTGTCCTCGCACCCGGTCGTGGCGCACTCGATCAGCGAGACCGCGATCGACGCCGGCGTCTCCGACGCGCAGGTCGCCATCACGCTGCGCCGGGAGCAGCCGGAGCAGCGCACCGTCCTGACCAACCTGGCCCGCCTGCACTGCCTGGGCAGCCCGGTGCGCTGGTCGTACGCGGGCGAGCTCGTCGACGTGCCGGCCGTACGGTGGCAGCACAAGCCGTTCTGGATCTTCCCGGACACGCCGTCCGAGCACGCGGGCGTCGGCCACGACCCGGAGAAGCACACGCTGATCGGCGGGCACACCACCGTCGCCAGCGCCCCCGTGCAGCGGGTCTGGCAGACCGAGCTGAACATGGACAACCGGCCCTACGCGCAGTCGCACAAGGTCGTCGGCGTGGAGACCGTGCCGGCCTCGGTGGTGCTCAACTCGTTCATCGGTGCCGCCGCCGGCGACGGCGACGTGCCCTACGGGCTGCGCGACATCGTGTTCCGCATCCCCCTCGCCGCGCACCCGACCCGCATCGTGCAGGTCGTCATGGAGCAGGACAAGGTCCGGCTCGCCAGCCGCATCAAGCGCGAGGACGGCGCCGGCGGTGCCGGTGGCGGCGTCCGGGACGACGAGTGGCTGACCCACACGACCGCGACCGTCGTGCCGGAGCCCGAGGTCGGCACCACGCCGTTGGAGGACGTGGACACGATCCGCGCCCGCTGCCCGGTGTCGTGGACGTGGGCGAAGGTCGACGGCATCTTCCGCGCGATGGGTGTCGACGGCTACACGTTCCCGTGGGTCGTCGAGGAGCTGCTGCGCGGCGACGACGAGCAGATCGCGACGGTCACCGTCGACCACACGCCGAAGCTGCACCCGTCGAGCTGGACCGCGGTCGTCGACGCCGCCCTCACCGCCAGCGGCGTGCTGGTGATGACCGAGGACTCGACCGTGCTGCGGACCTGCTCGCACCTGGAGTCGTTGCAGTTCAAGGGCGCGCCGCCGGCGCGGATCTTCGTGCACACCACGCGGGACCCGCGCACGCCGGACACCATCAACATGCAGGTGGCCGACGAGACCGGCACCGTCGTGTGCGAGGCCCGCGGGCTGCGCTACGTCAAGGTGCAGGACATCGGCTCCGGCGCGGTCGGCCCGCGCGACCTGGTGCAGGAGCTGACCTGGGAGCCGGTCGAGGTGCGCGCCGACGCGCCGCAGCCGCGGCAGGCGCTGCTTCTCGGGCAGCCTGAAGGCGGTGCCGCGCTCGTCGACGCGCTCAACGCCCGCGGCGTCGAGACCCGCGCGACGACGGACCCGGCCGCGATCGGCGACGGCCTGCTGGCCGGCGGCGACGTGGTGATCGTGGCCCCGCCGGCGCTGCTGCCGGACGAGGCGCCCGAGCAGGCGGCCCGGCGCTGCGCGCAGGCGCTCGTCGACGCCGTCCAGCGGGTCGCCGCGATCGAGGACGAGCAGAAGCGGCCCACCGTCTGGGCGCTGACCCGCGGGGTCCGGCAGGGCGGCACGGAAGGCGCGCTGGCGCACGCCCCGCTGTGGGGCGCGGGCCGGATCGTCGCCGGTGAGCGGCCCGACCTGTGGGGCGGCACCGTCGACGTGGACGGCGGCGTCGATCTGGCGTCGGTCGCCGGCGTCATCGGTGCGCTGCCGCCCAACGAGGACGTGCTGTCCAGCACGGCGGACGGGCTGTTCGCGGCCCGGCTGCGCCGGTTGGAGCGGCCCGCCGAGCGGGAGCCGGTGGACTGCCGTCCCGACGGCACCTACCTGGTCACCGGTGGTCTCGGCGCGCTCGGTCTGGAGGCCGCGCGGTACCTGGTCGAGCAGGGCGCCCGCCGCCTGGTGCTGGTCGGCCGCCGCGGGCTGCCGCCGCGCTCGGAGTGGGACGGCGTGACCGACCCGGCCGTGGCCGCACAGATCGCCGAGGTCGTCGCCCTGGAAGCGGCGGGTGCCACGGTACGGGTGCTGCGGCTGGACATCTCCGACCCTGAGGCGACCGCCAAGGCCCTCGACCCGGGCTCGCTGGACATGCCCGCCGTGCGCGGCATCGTGCACTGCGCCGGCGTGGTCTCCGACGCCCTGGTGGAGAAGACCGGCCCTGAGAACCTGGACACGACCATGGGGCCGAAGGCCGACGGCGCGATGGTCCTGCACCGGCTGTACCCGGCCGGCACGCTGGACTTCTTCACGATGTTCTCCTCGTGCGGGCAGTTCGCCCGGCTCACCGGCCAGGTCAGCTACGCCTCGGCCAACTCGTTCCTGGACGCGCTCGCCGCGCTGCGGCGCTCGCAGGGCGAGATCGGCTCGACCAGCTTCGCGTGGGCGCAGTGGATCGGCCGCGGCATGGGCGAGACCACCGGCAAGGCCACGATCCTCGAGGCCGAGTCGCGCGGCCTGGGCGGCATCACCGTCAGCGAGGCGCTGCGCAGCTGGAGCTACGCGGACCGCTACGCGCTGCCGTACGTCACCGTCATGCGGGTCATGCCCGGCCACACCCTGCCCGTGTTCTCGCAGCTGTCGGTGACCGACGCCGCGGCGGAGAACACCGGCGGCGGCGCGGTGGACTGGGCGACGGTCCCCGCGGACGAGCTGGTGGAGAAGGTGACGGCGGAGACGCACGAGCAGGTCGCCGCCGAGCTGAACCTGGCGCCGGAGGACATCGCGATCGACCGGCCGCTGCTGGAGCTCGGGGTCGACTCGGTGCTCACCGTGGCGCTGCGGGTGCGGCTGCACCGCACGTTCGCGGTGGACCTGCCGCCGACGATCCTGTGGAGCAACCCGACGGTCCGCGCCCTCGCCGAGTTCCTCGCGGGCGAGGTCGGCGGCGCGGCCCAGGAGCCGGCGCAGCAGCAGGAGGCCCAGGACGCGGCTGCCGGGGACGCCTCGGAGACGCCTCCTGCCGAGGGGCCCGGGACCGCCGGGACGCCGAGCCTGACCAGGCAGGTGCCCCCGGTCCGGGCGGAGACCCCGGTAGCCGCCGTATGAGACGGGACCGGGACGGTGATGACCTCGCCGTCCCGGTCCCACCGGGCCCGGGACGGTGCGACCCACCAGTCCCGGGCCCGTCGTATCAGCGAAGATGCTCCGACAGTCAACAAGACACGATGTAGAGTTCATAGTATTCTCTAGGTATTGACTGTAGAGCCCCCGAGTGTGCGTATACGCCCACGTCGACCCATCGAGGGGAGCCACCGATGGACAGTTCCGAGGACCTCCGCGCCGGTGACGTCGCGCGTCACGGTTGGGCACACGGCCGGCTGCCGCTGCCCACCGAGGGAGATGACTGGCAACACTTCACGGCCGCCTGGGACGACCTGGTCCCGGACGCCTACCTCGGCCCCGCGCGGTGCCGCCGCAACCGCCGCTACGGCCGCGTGCTCGCCCACCGCGACGGCACGCTGGAGCCCCTGCTGGGCACCGAGTTCTTCCAGAGCAAGCAGATCAACCGGGCGTTCGGCGACCAGCTGCGCGTGTTCGAGCCGCTGACCGACAAGGCCCTCACCAGCTGCCGCTTCAGCGAGATCCTGCAGGAGTCGGTCGGCCTGGTGAACGAGGCGGCCGGCGACCGCGACTGGGAGCTCGGCGTCCACTTCATCCGGGTGATCGCCGAGCCCGACGAGGGTTCGGAGCCCGCGCCGGAGGGCCGGCACTCCGACGGGCACGAGTACGTGGCGATCCACCTGATCGGCCGGCACCACTGCGTCGGCGGCGAGAGCCAGGTCTTCCGGCGCGGCGAGGAGCGGGTCGAGCACCGCGTCACCATGACCGAGCCGCTCGAGGCGCTGGTGCTGTCCGACACGACGATGGAGCACGCCGTCAGCGAGATCCGCACCGAGGACCGGTCCGTGCCCGGCTGGCGCGACACGATGATCGTCGACTTCAACACCGTGCAGGACCTCGCCGAGGTGAACGGGCGCACGCACAGCTCCCTGCAGGCACTGTCGCTGTTCTGATTGGAGGGTTCGATGAGCAGCCAGGTTTCCAGCGCTCCCGGCCGTGTCGTGCAGCGGCTGCCGGCCTCGACGGCGCGCCCCGAGTTCTGCCTGATCGGCATCGACGACCTGCTCAACAACCGGGCGACGACGAGCGTCGAGGACCTCGGGCTCGGCCGGCTCAACGCGTGGGGCAACTCGTTCCCCGCCGGGGAGCTGCCCGCGCCGCGCACGGTGATCGAGGTCGCCGGCATCCCGTTCGTGTGGCCCGATGCCCACGCCGGCGGCGACAACGTCCGCGCCGAGGGGCAGGTCATCGAGGTCCCGCCGGGCCGCTACGACTGGATCTACCTGCTGGCCGCCTCCGAGCGGCGCAGCGAGGACATCCTCTGGGCGCACTACGAAGACGGATACGCCGACCCGCTGCGGGTGGGAGTCTCGGACTTCCTCGACGGCACGCCCGCGTTCGGCGAGGAGCCCGCGTTCAAGACCGGGAAGATGCACTACCCGCACCACGTACAGCAGGGGCTGCCGACGACGATGTGGCTGTCGCGGATCGGGATGCCGCGCCACGGCGTCGCCACCGCGCTGCGCCTGCCGCGCCTGGTCGCCCTGCACGTCTTCGCGGTCACCCTGGTGACCGGCGTCGACGTCCGGCTCGCGGGCGGTGTCGCCGCATGATGCCGACCCGCACCCTCGACGAGGTCCGGCTGTGGACCCGCGACCTCGGCAGCTGCCTGCACGGCACGCTCGCGACCGTGCTCCTGCACGACGGGCACGACCCGGTCACCGTGCTGGGCGCGCCGTGGGAGTTCCGCCGCAAGGCCGGCGCCTGGACCACCGAGGAGTACTACTACCACGCCGAGCCGGACTCCCTCGCCAAGCGGCTCGCGCTCTTCCACCCCTTCGAGTCGAGCTGGCACAGAAGCCCGGGCCTGGACGAGCTGCGCGACGCGCTCGCCGCCGGGGTGCTGCCGATCGCCGCGGTGGACAACTTCCACCTGCCGTTCCGGCCCGCCTTCCACGACGTGCACGCCGCGCACCTGCTGGTGGTGTGGCGGATCACGGACACCGAGGTGTTCGTGTCCGACGCCCAGCCGCCGGCGTTCCAGGGCCCGATCCCGATCGCGGACTTCATGGCGAGCTGGGGCTCGGCGAACCCCGCCGACGACGGCGACGTGTTCTTCAGCGCCAGCCCCAGCGACCGCCGGTGGCTGCACGCGAGCATGCGGGGACCGGTGCCGGAGCCGGACCGCGCATGGACCGCGGACGTCATCCGGGAGAACGTCGCCCGCTTCCGGCGGCCGTCGGAAGGCGACACCCTGTCCGGGGTGGACGGCCTGCGGGACTACCTCGACGAGCTGTGCGCGCTGCCGCCCGGGTCCGGCGCGGCCGAGGTCGCGCTCAGCGAGCTGTACGTGATCAGCTGGAACATCCAGGCGCAGGCGGGCCTGCACGCGGAATTCCTGCGACGGCAGGGCCTCGCCCTGCGCAGCCTCGACCTCACGGAGGCCGCGGCGCGGGTGAACGCCGTCGCGCACGGCTGGACCGGCGTGCGGATGACCGGCGCCCACTCGCGGGTCTGGGACCGGCACCGCCCCGCGGAGCTGCGCGCCCACAGCAGCGAGCTGGTGCGCCGCCTGGAGGTCGCGCTCGAACAGCTCGAAGTCACCGCGGAAAGGCTGCATCGTGGACATCACTGACATGCCGATCGCCGTCGTCGCCTCCCGGGTCCGCCGGGAGGAACGGCTGATCCTGCAGACCCTGCAGGCGCGCGGGGTCAACCACGAGCACGTGGACCCCCGGAAGCTGACGGTCATGCTCGCCGACGGGCGCCCGCCGTTCCGTGCGGCGCTCATGCGCGAGGTGAGCCACAGCCGCGCCGCGTCGGTCGCGTCCACATTGGACGCGCTCGGCGTGCCGACGCTCAACCGCCCGCCGGTGCTGGAGACGTGCGGCGACAAGCTGCGCACCACCCTCGCCTTCCACAACGCCGGCCTGCCGATCCCGCAGGCGGCCGTCGCCTGGGGTACCGACGCGGCCCTTGAGGCGATGCCGAAGCTCGGCTACCCCCTCGTGGCGAAGCCGGTGACCGGTTCCTGGGGCAACCTGACGGCGCGGGTCCACGACGAGGAGCAGGGCCAGGCGATCCTGGAGCACCGCGCCGCGCTGCCCAACCCGCAGCAGCACGTGTACTACCTGCAGGAGCACATCGACAAGCCGGGCAAGGACATCAAGTCCTACGTCGCCGGCGACCGGGTGGTCTGCGCGATCTACAAGAACGCGGTCGACGACTGGCGCACCAACACCGCGATCGGCGGCGCGCCGACGCCGTGCCCGGTCACCGACGAGCTCAACGCCCTCGCCGTCGCCGCGGCGGACGCGGTCGGCGGCGGCTTCCTCGGCGTCGACATCCTCATCGACCAGGAGGGCCGCCTGTACGCCAACGAGGTGAACCACACGCCGGAGTTCCACGGCGCGATCGACGCCACCGACGTGGACGTCGCCGGGCACATCGTCGACTGGGCGCTCGGCACCATCGAGGAGGTCGAGTCCACATGAGCGGACTGCTCGCCCTGTGGAGCGCGCCGCGCTCCCGGTCCACCGTGTTCTTCCGGATGATGCTGGAGCGCGACGACCTCGTCGCCGTGCACGAGCCGTTCTGCAACATCGCCAACGACGGGCGTACCTCGATCGACGACCGGCCGGTCGACTCCTACGACCAGTTGATGGACGCACTGCTCGACGTTTCGACAAAAGCGACGGTCTTCTTCAAGGACACCACCGACTGCCGCTATGACGAGGTCTTCGCCCGCGAGGACTTCCTCAAGGGCGCCAGGCACGCGTTCCTGCTGCGCGACCCGCGGGAGATCATCCCGTCCTACGCGGCGATCCGGCCCGAGATGGCGCTGCACGAGGTGGGCGTGGAGTACCTGCACCGCATCCACCAAGCCGTGCTCGACGCCGGCGGCGAGCCGATCGTCATCGACTCCGACGACCTCGTCGACCGGACGGAGGCGACGGTCCGGGCCTACTGCGAGACCGTGGGCCTGCCCTTCGACGCCGACATCCTGCGGTGGCAGCCGGGGGAGCGGCAGGAGTGGCGGCAGTCCGCGCGCTGGCACACCGACGTCAGCGAGAGCTCCACGGTCCGGCGCACGGAGCGCGCGTACGAGCGGACGATCGAGACGGATCCCTTGCTGCGCCGCTATTACGAGCACCACCTGCCGCTGTACGAGCAGCTCAGGGATCGGCGTATCCGGATCTGACGGGCGGCGCTCGCGTTGCCGCGTGCAGACTGCGCAGTTACTGTTGCCTTGGGCGACAGTCGACACATACGACACTCCGCCAGCGAAAGGCATGGTTGATGATTATCTCAACGCCGCCGTTCTGTCCGGTGCAGTTCGACGACCCCGATCTGCTCGACTCCGCATTCCACGCCGTGACGGACATGCATGCGCTGTGGGCGCACCTGCGTGAGGTGGCGCCGGTCTACAAGGCGGACCCCGGCGGCGGCCGGGAGCCGTTCTGGGTGGTGACCCGGCACGAGGACGTCACCCGCGTGCTGCGCACCCCGACCGAGTTCTCCTCCCGGCGCGGCACGATCCTCAGCGTCCTGGACCTGAACACGCCCGACATCGCCACCGACGACATGCTCGCCGACACCGACCCGCCGCGCCACGGCGAGCTGCGCAAGCCGCTCAACCCGGCGTTCGCGCCGGAGCTGGTCGAGACGCACGACGAGCTGATCCGCGGGCTGGCCCGCGACGCGATCCGGCGGGCGATCGACAAGGACGTCCACGACATCGCCCACGACACGATGATGTTCGCGATGTCGATCACCGGCACGCTGATGGGGCTGCCCCCGCAGGACTGGGAGCACCTCATGCACGTGGTGATGATGACGATCGCGTACGAGGACCCGACCTACGCCTCCGGCAACGCGATGTCGACGGTCCGGCAGGCCCGGCACCAGATGTTCGAGGCGTTCCGGGAGCAGTTCGCGAAGCGCGAGCGCGGCGCCGAGAACCCCGACGCGATCGGCAGGATGCGCAACATGGACCTGTCGGAGGGTCCGATGTCGGAGCAGCAGGCGATGGTCAACGGGTACGTGCTGCTCATCGGCGCCAACGTGACGACGCCGCACACGCTGTGCACCCTGTTCAACCAGTGGGCCGAGCACCCGGAGCAGTTCGAGCGGCTGCGGGACAACCGCGACGACATCCAGATCGCCCTCGCCGAGGTGCTGCGCTGGGCGTCGCCGGTGACCGCGCTCATGCGCTACGCCATCCAGGACGTGGAGCTGCAGGGGCAGACCATCAAGGCCGGCGACCCGGTCAGCGCGTGGCTCGGCTCCGCCAACCGCGACGAGCGGGTCTTCAAGGACCCGTACACCTTCGACCTGACCCGCCGGCCCAACCGGCACCTCGCGTTCGGTGTCGGCCCGCACTACTGCATCGGTGCCGGGATGGCGAAGGTGACGCTGCAGATCTTCATCGAGGAGATGCTCGACCTGGTCGACACCGTCGAGATCGCCGGCGAGGTCCAGCACGTCGCGTCGCACTTCGTGCCCGGGTACAAGAGCCTGCCGGTGCGCTTCACGCCGCGGAAGGTGGCGGCCGCGCTGTGAGCATCCCGCAGACAACCGCGCCGTGGTTCGACCAGCGGTTCCGGTCGGTCACCGCGACCCACAGCCTCTACTGCTTCCCGTTCGCGGGCGGCTCCGCCACCTACTACGCCGCCTGGGAGAAGTACTTCACCGGGCGGATCGAGCTGGTGCCGGTGCAGCTGCCGGGGCGCGGCGCCCGGATGGCGGAGCAGCCCGTCAGTGACCTGGCCGGCCTCGCCGACGACCTCGCCGAGGTGATCGACGGCGAGCCGACCGAGACCGTGCTCTTCGGGCACAGCATGGGCGCCATCCTCGCCTTCGAGGTCGCCCGCCGGCTCAAGACCGCCGGGCGTCCCGTGCGGCACCTGTTCGTGACGGGCCGGCCCGCGCCGCCGATCGTGCGCCCGCGGGAGCCGGTCAGCGACCTGCCGCGGGCCGAGTTCATCGAGATGCTGCGCGATTACGGCGCCGCCGACAACGCGGTCTTCGAGCACGACGACCTGCTGGACCTGCTGATGCCGATGCTCCGGGCCGACTTCTCGATGATCGAGCGCTACCGGATGGCGCCCGGGCCGCGGCTGTCGTGCCCGGTCACCGCCTGGTGCGGCGACAGCGACCCGGGCGTGCCGCCGTCGGCGATGGCCCCGTGGGGCGAGCAGACGTCGGGGGCGTTCGCGCTCTCGGTCCTGCCCGGCGGGCACTTCTTCCTCACCGAGCACCACGCCCGGATCGTGCGGGAGGTCCACGCCGCACTCCGTGGCGTCTGACGCGTTCTGACGTTGCTAAGGAGCCTGAGCATGGATTTCGATGTTCCCCAGGAGACCGCCGACTTCGCCGCCGAGGTCGAGCGGGTGCTGAGGTCGCCGGAGACGGCGCGGCTGCTGCAGGACGTCCATGCCCGCGCCGACGGTATGGACGGCGACGTCCGCCCGCTCTACCGGCACCTCGGCGCCGCCGGCATCCTCGCGCCCTCATGGCCCGTCGAGTACGGCGGCCGCGGCCTCGACTACACCGCGACCGTGACGCTGCTGGAGCAGCTCGTCGCGCACGGCATCCCGCAGAACCTGTACTGCATCTCGGTGCAGAACGTCGGCTCGCTGATCCTCGCGTCCGGCGACGAGCGGCAGCGCAAGACCCTGCTGCCGGCGATGGCGAGCGCCGAGACGACCGCCTGCATCCTCTTCACCGAGCCGACCAACGGCTCCGACCTCGCCGCGCTGCAGACGACCGCGGTCCGCGACGGTGACGGCTGGGTCATCAACGGGCGCAAGACGTACAACCTCAAGAGCGCCTACGCGGACTTCGCGCTGATCGCGGTGCGCACCGACCCGCAGAGCAGCCAGTACGAGGGCATCACCCTGTTCCTCGTCCCGCTCGACGCGCCGGGTGTGGTGATCCGCCCGATCCCCAGCCTCGCCAACGAGCAGTTCCACGACATCTGGTTCACCGACGTGCGCGTCGGCGACGACGCGGTGTTCGGTAAGCCGGGCGCCGGCTGGTCGCTGATCACGCAGATGTTCGCCGCGGAGCGCACCGGCCTGGACTACTACGCGCGCGGCCGGCACTGGCTCAACATGATCGCCGAGCGGCTCGACGCCGACGGCCGCCGCCCCGGCGACGTCACCCGGGTCGGCCTCGCCAAGCACCGCACCCGCCTCGCGGCCAGCAAGCTGCTCAGCTGCCAGGTGATGCAGAACCTGCAGGACGGCAACGCCGACATCGCCGAGTCGTCGTTCGCGAAGTGGCACTGCAGCGAGACCGGCCAGCGGATCGCCTGGTGGGCCCTGGACGCGCTCGGCCCCGACGTGCTCGTGCCCGGCCCCGGCGCCGGCGACCGCATCCTCGAGGCGGCGCTGCGCGAGTCGCCCGGCGTCACCATCTCCGGCGGGGCGTCCGAGGTCATGATCGACATCCTGAGCAGCGCGCGGGTGTACGACGCCGGCGGTGCCGCCGCACCCGCGCCCGGACCGGCGCTCGACCCGGTGCAGGAGCGGCTGCGGGAGGCGGTCGACGCGGTGCTCACCCGCACCGGCGACCTGTCCGAGCAGCTCGGGACGATCGGCGTGCCGGCCCTCAGTGCGCCCGCGAGCCTCGGCGGCGCCGCGCTCGGCCTCGGCGCCGACATCGTCATCAACGACCGGCTCGGCCACGCGCTGCAGCCCCTCGCCTGCTACCGCGACACCGCGTTCGCCCTCGACCTGCTCGACGGCGCCGACGTGCCGGCCGACATCCTCGGCGGGCTCCTCGACGGCACCAGCCACGGCGTCGTGATCGGCGCCCGCGGCCCGTCCGGCGTGCGGGTGAAGGACGACGGCACGCTGTGGGGCGAGTCGGAGCCGCTGCCGCGCGGCACCGCCGGGCTGTGCGTGGTGCGCACCGACGAGGGGTGGCACCTCGTCCTGCCGGAGCCGGCCACCTGCCTGGTGGAGGCGTTCGAGCACTTCGGCACGCCCGCCACCCGGATCCGCTTCGACGGCGCGCCAGCCGAGCCGCTGCCGGTCACCGAGGAGCGGTGGCGGCGGGCCCTCGACGCGGCCCGGCTCCGGCAGGCGGCGCTGCTGCTCGGCATCGCCGACCGCATCCTCGAGGTGGCCCGCGCGCACGTCAACACCCGCGTCCAGTCCGGCCGGCCGCTGGTGGAGCGGCAGACGGTGGCGCACCGGCTGGCGACGCTGGTGGGGGAGGGCGACGGGTGGCGGCTCGTGCTGCACCGGGCCGCCTGGCAGTTCGACCGCGACGAGGACGCGTCGGCGGCGTCGGTACTGGCGGCGCTGGCCGAACACGCGCAGCTGGCCAGCCGCACGGCGCTCCAGCTCCACGGCGTGCGGGGCATGCTCGCCCATTCGACGACGGCCACCGCGTATCGACAGGTGTCCGTGGAGTCGACCCGGCTCGGCAGCCCCGCCGACCTGTGGCTGGCCGCGGCCGCCTGAGCCGATCGCTTGCGTGATCCGCACGGTCGTGCTTTTCTTGGCGCATGGGGAAGGGTGAGGAGACCCGGCTCGCCGTGCTGGACGAGGCCGCGAGCGTCGCGCGGGCCGTCGGTCTCGGCGGGCTGACCATCGGCACCCTCGCCGAGCGCACGTCCCTGTCCAAGAGCGGGCTCTTCGGGCACTTCAAGTCCAAGGAGTCACTGCAGGTCCAGGTGCTGCAGCACGCGCGGACCCGGTTCGTCGACCACGTGGTGCGCCCCGCGCTGGGCGCGCCCCGCGGCGAGCCGCGCCTGCGCGTGCTGTTCGACGGCTGGCTGCGGTGGGAGGCGACGCCCGGCGGCTGCCTGTTCGTCACCGCCGCCGCCGAGTTCCACCACCAACCCGGCGTCGTGCGCGAGGAGGTCGTGCGCGGCGAGCGCGACATGATCGACATGATCTCCACCATGTTCCGGGCCGGGATCGCCGACGGCGCGTTCCGCGCGGACCTGGACCCCGGCCAGGCCGCGTACGAGTTCAACGGCATCCTGCTCGTCTTCCACCAGGCGTTCCATCTGCTCGAGGACGAGCGCGCCGAGCCGCGTGCCCGGCTCGCCCTCGACACCCTGCTCGACCGCGCCCGTAGCTGACCTTCCCGCCCGTAGCTGACCTTCTCGAGGAGTCGTCATGACCGCTGTTTTGGCCGCACAAAAAAGCACGAACGATCGGTTTTTTCGAGCGCCGCGGCCGCTGCGGCTCGCGTTCGGCTTCCTGGAGCGGGCCGCGCCGTCGGCCGGCGCGCGGTGGGCGGAGCGGATCTGGTTCCGCCTGCCCAGGCAGACCGCGCGGCTGTCCACCGCCGGCAGCCCGTTCACCGTCCACGCCGGCGGCGTCGCCGTCGAGGACGCCACCTGGGGCGCGGGCCCCAACGTGTACCTGCTGCACGGCTGGGCCGGGCACCGCGGCCAGCTGGAGCCCTTCGTGCCGGGGCTCGTCGAGCGCGGCTTCCGGGTGATCGCCTTCGACGCGCCCAGCCACGGCGCGTCGGCACCCGGCAGGTTCGGGCCGCGGTCCTCGTCCATCCCGGAGTTCGCCGACGCCCTGAACGCCGTCGTCGCCGAGCACGGCCCCGCCGAGGCGATCGTCGCCCACTCGCTCGGCTCGGTCGCGGCCGCGGTCGCCCTGTGCGACGGGCTGCGCGCGGGGCGGGTCGCGATGATCGCCCCGATGGCGAGCCCCGCGTCCTACGCCCGCCACTTCGCCCGGGTCCTCGGCTTCGGCGACCGGACCCTGACCCGCCTGTCCCGGCGGGTCGAGCGGCGGGTCGGGGCCCCGATGCACCACTTCGACGTGCCGGCCATCGGCGGCGCCGTACAGATGCCGCAGACGCTCATCGTGCACGACCGAGCGGACCGGACGGTTCCCGTCACTGACGGGATCGCGATCGCCGAGGCGTGGCCGTCGGCGCGGCTGCACGTCACCACCGGGCTCGGGCACCGGCGCGTGCTGGGGGAGCCCGTCATCGTCGCCGCCGTCGTCGACTTCGTCGACGGGAAGGAGCCCGACCTGACGGGATGACGGAGACGGGTGACGCGCACCCAGTGGCGCGGATCATATACTCTCGGTGCCGACGACGAGGGTCTATGAAGGGTCGGTGCCTTGACGCAGCTCTCCGACGCGCGGCGATCGCGCGTGGTGCTCGTCGGGTCCAGCACCTACGACAACTTCCCGGCCATCCCCGCCGTCACCAACAACCTCACCGCCCTGCGGGACGTGCTGATCGACCCGCACCGGTGGGGGCTGGACCCCGACGCGTGCCGCGTCGTGCACAATCCGGAGACCACCCGCGACGTCCACGCCGTGATGCGGCGCGCCGCCGCCGAGGTCGACGTGTCGGGCCTGCTGCTGCTCTACTTCGCCGGCCACGGCGTCATCGACCCCGACACCGGCGTGCTGCACCTCGCGGTCGGGCAGACCATGCCCGACTCCGCGTACTCCAGCGCGGTGCCGTTCGACTGGGTGCGGCGGCTCGTGCAGGGCAGCCGCAGCGCCCACCGGGTCGTCATCCTCGACTGCTGCTACGCCGGACGCGCCATCCCCGGCCTCGGCGCCGACGACGACGCCGCGCTCGCCACCCAGGTCGAGATCGACCGCAGCTGCGTGCTCGTCGCCGCGTCCGGCAACCGGATCGCCCTCGCGCCGCCGGACGAGCCGCTGACCGCGTTCACCGGCGCGCTCGTCGAGCTGCTGCGCGACGGCGTCGCGGGCGGTCCGCCGCTGCTGGACCTCGGCACCCTGCACGACGAGATCCGGCGCGTGCAGCGGGCCCGCGGCCGCCCCATCCCCGAGCTGCGCGCCCGCAACGGCGGCGACCGCATCCCGATCGTCCACAACGCCGCCACGCAGCGTCTTCCCGCTGTACCGCCGGAGCCTCCCGCCCCGGAGACGCCCCGCCTGGACAGCTCGCTCATCGGACGGGTGCTGCGCGGCGCGCCGGGCGCGGCCGATCCTGAGCTGGCGGGCGACGTCGCGATCCTGGCGCACTCGCCGATCGAGGGCGCCATCGGCGTGCGCCTGGACCGGCCCGCGACGCGCTCCCCGGCGCACGTGCTCGGCGAGGAGCTCGCCGGGTCGCTGCACGTCCACGCGGTCCTCGACGGCGGCCCCGTCCGCGACGTGATCCTGCTGCTCGGGCTGCTGCGCCCCGGCTACACCGCGCCCGACGGCTGGCGGGTGCTCGGGCGCGGGCTCGTCGTCGTGCCTCTGGACGCGTACCCGGCGCTCGCCGAGGCCGTGGTCTCCGCCGCGTACCTCTTCGTCGGCTACCTCGGCTGGCGCCCCCAGCAGCTGGAGACCGAGCTCGCCGCGGGCCACCTGGCCGACACCGGAACCGACCTGGTCACCTGGTTCGCCGACCCGCAGCACGCGCGGTGAGCCGATGACGGGAACTGAGCAGAGCCTCGTCAACCGGCTCGTCACCACCATCCGCAAGGGCCGCGACATCACCCTCGTCCTCGGCTCCGGCCTCACCGCGCGGGTGGTGCCCGGGGTGGACCGGATGGTCGACCTCGCCGACGAGTTCGTCGCGCAGGCGCTGCAGAACAGCGACCTGCAGGCCGCCCTCGCCGGCCTGCGCGCCACCCGGCGGGACGCCGCCCTCTACGCCGCCTACCGCAGGACGTTCGCCGAGTGGCTGTCGCCGGTCGAGTTCGACATCGTCGTGCAGCGGGCCACCCTGGAGGCCTACCGGCCGGACCGCGCCACCACGGCGAGCTGGGAGCGCGTCGGCTACCACCGCGGCGTGCAGCTCGAGGAGGACCGCGACGCGTGGTCGCTGCCACCGGGGGTGATCGCCGTCGGCGAGCTCCTCGCCGGGCTGCCCGACCGCTTTCAGCGCCGGGTCATCACCACCAACTTCGACCCGCTGATCGAGATCGCCGTGCGCCGCGCCGGCGGCACCGCCCGCGCGCTGACCCTCAACCGCGACGGGACGTTCGCCGGCCCGCTCGGCCCCGCCGACGGCATCGACGTGCTGCACCTGCACGGGTACTGGCGGCCGACCTCCGAGTCCGACGAACGCGCCCTGCTGCACGACCCCGAGCCGCTGCGCGCCGACGACCCCGTCATCCTGAGCGCGCTGCACGAGGCGCTGCGCGGCGACACGATCTGCGTCGCCGGCTACCCGCCCGGCCGCAACGACGCCCTCACCCGCGCCGTGCACGAGCAGGCCGACGTGCTGTGGGCCCGGCACGACGACGACGCGTCCCCGGCCGGCGCCGCCCTCATCTACACCGGCGTCGACGTCGACCGGCTCTTCCCGGCGGTACGCCGCGGCCTCGCCACCCTGCCGCCCACCCCACCCCCGTCCGCGGCGCCCGCCGCCCCCGCACCGCCGGGCGTCGCGCCCGCCGGGACCGCGCTGCACCGGGTCCACCTGCCGACGCTCGAAGCGGTCCTCGGCACCCGCCCGTCGGCGGTGGAGCTGCTGCGCCAGCTCGACTACGAGTTCCGCTGGCGGCGCTTCGACGACACCCCCGACACCCCGCTCGACCTCGTCTTCTGGCCGGTACGCCTGCGCCAGCCCACCCTCATCTACGCCGTGCAGGCGACCGTCGCGGCGGCGCTGTCCGCGCGCGGCGTCCGGGTCGTGCTGTGCTTCGACGACCTCGCCGGCGACCAGCACACCCGCAGCTGGCGGGCCCGCTTCACCGACGAGGTCGAGCGCTGGTTCGCCCTCGTCGAGGGAGCCCGGCCGCCCGAGGTCGACTCGCTCATGTCGTTCTGCTCGCCCGGCCGGGTCGCCGAGCGCCTCCAGGACCCGGAGCTGCTGCGCCGCCCCACCCACCCGTGGGCGGTGCAGCTGGAGTACTACCGCGGCGACCGGATGATCCTCGACGTCGCCCGCGCCGCGAAGGCGTTCCCCGGCGCCGTCGACCTGGAGATCGACGACGCGATGGCCGGCGCGCAGATCCGCACCACCCGCGCCGAGCGGCTCATGAGCACCCCGGCGATCTGGGCGTACCTGCAGTACCTGCTGCGCGACATCCGCCCCGAGGCGGTCATGACCCTCGGCGGGGAGGACGAGTCGGTCATGTGGGACCAGTGGCACGACACGTTCCCCGACGCCGTCGGGCACCTCTTCCACCCCGTCATGGCCAACGTCCGCCAGGACGCCCGGATGCTCGGCGCCCGCAGCTTCCGCGAGGTCGAGGACCATCTCCGCAAGGCGATGCGCCTGGACAGCTGGGACCGGGAGGACCACTACCTGCACTGGATCGTGCAGCACGCGGTCGTGCTCCACCGGTACCTGCGCAACCGCCCACCGCTGTCCTACGACGGCCGGCTGCTGGACTCGTGGGAGACCATCCGCGCCGCGCTGCTCGACCCCCGCCTGCGGGCCGGCACGGTCAGGCTGCTCGCCCGCGAGGTGGCGGCGTTGCTCATGCACGAGGCGGTCTGACGGCCCGGTGGATGGCGCCTCGCGTGAGTCGGGCTGATCGGCCCATGCGGCGCGGCGCGGGCGAAGGTACCGTCGAGGACATGGGCGCTTCCCCCGCCGACGTCGACGACCTCGCCCTGCTCGACACCGCGGAGCAGGTCTGGGGGCCCGACCTGCTCGCCTACCTGCTCGGCGCCGGCCTCACCGCGCCGCTGCCCGGCTGGTCCGCCGAGGCCGCCCTCCACGACCCCGCGACCCGCCGCCGGCTGCACTGCGTCCTGGAGGTGCAGCGGCTCTTCGACCTGGGCAGCGTCGCCCGGGCGTGGGCCCGCGACCTGCACCCGGCGCTGGGCTTCCGCAGCCCGGCGAGCGTGATCCGCACCGGCGACGACGACGAGCGCCGGGCGGTGCTCGAGCTCGCCGAGCGCGACTCGCTCAAGCCGCGCTGACCGGTTCGGCCACGGACGGCCCCGGGACGATGGCATGATTCGCCGCGTGACCCGGCTCTCCGCACCGGCGCCCGCCGCCCCATCGGCGGCCTCCGCACCGGCCGCGCACGCTTCGGACCTCGGGCTCGCGGCGTCGGACCTTGCGCCCTCCGCCGCGGACCCCGGGCTGTCGGCGTCGGACTTCAAGCTCGACAGCATCGACCTGTACATCACCTCCCGGTGCAACCGGCGCTGCTCCTACTGCTTCCTGCCCGACGCGTACTTCGACCGGACCCAGCACATGACCCCGGCGGCCGTCGCCGCGATCGTCGCCTGGGCGGCCGGCGCCGCCACCGAGATCACCGTCCTGGGCGGCGAGCCGGCCCTGCACCCGCACTTCACCTCGATCGTCCGCGACACCGCCGCCACCCCGATCCGGGTCCGCACCGTCACCAACGGCAGCCGCCAGTTCCGGGCCGCGCTGCCCGAGGTCCGCTCGTCGCTGAGCCGGGTCGCCGTCAGCCTCGACGCGCCGTCCGCCGCCGTCGTCGACCGCCTGCGCGGCCGAGGCGCCTTCGCCGACGCCGTCGCCACCGTCGCCGACCTGCGCGCCGCCGGGGTGCCGTTCGACCTCAACTGCACCGTCCTGGCCGACACCGTGGACCTCGTGCCGGAGATGCTCGCCTACGCCGAGGACTCCGGCGCCGGCCGGCTCAACATGCACTGGTTCTCACCCGTCGGCCGCGGCGCGGCACACGCCGCCGATCAGTCCGTCCCGGCCGCCGCCTGGCGCCGCGAGGTCCTCGACGTGGTCGCCGCCTACCGCCCGGCCCGCCAGTCCTTCACCGTCGACTGCCAGATCGCCTTCGACTTCCCCGTCCCCGGCGCCGACCCCGGCGCGTGCGCCGTCCGGGAGCGCACCAACCTGCAGTTCCTCCCCTCCGGCGCCGTCTTCGCCTGCGGCATGCTCCTGGAGGACGAGACCCTGGCCGCCTACCACTGGCACGACGGCGTGCTCATGCGCCGTTCCGGCGACACGGAGCTGTCCCGCACCGCTGCGGCGTGCGCCGGCTGCCCGCTGCGCCCGTCGGACGGCGACCACCACCCGATCTGCATCTACAACCGCCTCGCCGTCTGAGCCACCTCCGCCCGCTCGGTGGCCTTACCGGCCGGTCGGGTGCATGCCGAGCGCCGGGGCGAGGCCGACCAGAGCCGCCGTGGTCAGTGCGGCACCGCGGTGGGCGCAGAGCCGCTCCAACGGTGTCCCGTCCATTCGCGCAACGTACAGCGCGCACCGGCTGAGGGCCGACGGAGATCCGCGCCGGTAACCGTCTCGCGGGCGTGCAGAACCCGCCGTTCGTCGGAGGACGGCGCGCTGTGTCATCAATACGCTGCGCGGATGGGCGTGCACCTCTCGGTCGACTACGGCACATCGAGCACCGTCGCGCTGCTGGCGTGGCCCGACGGGCGGACCCAGCCGCTGCTGTTCGACTCGTCGCCGCTGCTGTCCTCCGCCGTGTACGCGGAGACGGACGGGCGGCTGCTGACCGGGCGGGACGCCGTGCGGGCGGCCCGGCTCGACCCGAGCAGGTTCGAGCCCAACCCGAAGCGGCGCATCGACGAGCCGGAGGTGCTGCTCGGCGACCGTGAGGTGCCGGTGGCGGAGCTCGTCGCGGCGACCCTGCGCCGGGTGCTGGGCGAGGCCACCCGGGCCGCCGGTGGCCGCCCGGCGTCGGTCACCGTCACGCACCCGGTGACGTGGGGGCCGGCCCGGCGGGCGATCCTGACCGATGCGTGCTCGGAGGCGGGGCTCGGCGACGTCGACCTGTCACGGAGCCGGTAGCGGCCGCCACCAACTTCGCCGCGGGGACGCGGGTCGAGGCGGGTCAGGCCGTCGTCGTGTACGACCTGGGCGCCGGCACGTTCGACGTCAGCGTCGTGCGGCGCACCGGGTCGGCGTTCGAGGCGCTGGCGTACCGCGGCCTCGACGACCTCGGCGGGCTGGACCTCGACGCGCTGGTGGTGGCGCACGCCGCCGGCACCGTGACCGACGGTGAAGCGTCCGCGTGGCGGGGGGTGACCGAGCCGGGCGACGCCGACGGGCGCCGCCAGCACCGGGCGCTCTGGGACGACGCGCGGGAGACCAAGGAGGCGCTGTCGCGCCAGCCGTCGGCCGGGTTCCACGTCACCGCCCTGCGCCGTGACGTGCTGGTCACCCGCGACGAGTTCGAGCGGGCGGCGGGACCGCTGCTGCAGCGCACGGTCGACCTGACGCTGGACACGATCCGCGAGTCCCGCGCCAAGCCGGACCAGATCGCGGGGGGTGTTCCTGGTCGGCGGGGGGAGCCGGACACCGCTGGTGGCGACGCTGCTGCACCGGGCGACCGGGATCGCGCCGACGCTGCTCGAGCAGCCGGAGCTGGTCGTCGCCCAGGGCGCCCTGCCGGCCGCCGCTCCCGCCGCGGGACCGGATGCCGGGCCGGCACCGTCGGACCTCGTCTCGGCGCCGCGTACAGACGCAGCCCCCGCCTCCGCGCCGGTCTCCGCCTCCGCGTTCGCGCCGGTCTCCGCACCACCGTCTGAGCCGGTCTCCGTGCCGCCGTCCGGGCCCGCTTCCGCGCCGCCGTCCGGCCCGGTCTCCGTGCCGCCGTTTGAGCCGGTCTCCGCTCCTGTCACGGCGCCGCTGTCCGGGCCGCTGTCTGGGCCGGTTGGTGCCCCCGCGTCCGTGTCGGCCTCCGCGCCGCTGCCGGTGCCGGCGCCCTCGGCGGCGCCCGCCTCCGTGGCCGGCGACGGGCAGGAGTCGCCGGGGCCACAGGAGCGGCAGGGGCCGCAGGAGCGGCAGGGGCCGCAGGAGCGGCAGGGGCCGCAGGAGCGGCAGGGGCCGCAGGAGCGGCAGGGGCCGCAGGAGCGGCAGGAGCGGCCAGGGCGGCAGGAGCGGCCAGGGCGGCAGGAGCGGCACGGTGCGGGCGTGGGCGACGCCGGACGGGACCGCACCGCGCCGGCCCCGGGCGCCCTGCGTGCGCTCAGCGTCGCCGCCGGCGTCGCGTCGATCATCGTGTGCTGGGTGATCGTCAACCAGTACTCGACGCTGCGCACCCCGACGATGATGCTGGTGTACACCGTCCCGCTGCTGCTCGCGGCCGTCGCGGCGTTCACCTGGGCGGCCCGGCTCATCGGCCCGGTCGCCGGCGCCGTCTGCTGCGTGGTGACGGCGATGGGTGTCGCCACGAACTTCGGACCCAGGTTCGACCCGGCGGTCACCGCGTACTACTCGCTGCTCGTCGTGCCGGCCGCGCTGCTCGCCATCGGCATCCGCAAGAAGGCGTGATCAGCAGCTGGAGGTATCTTTCACAGATCATGAAGACGGTGACGCGGCGGCTGGCGGTGCGGCGGGCGGACCTGGACGCCGGCGTCTTCGACGTGCCTGAGGAGTGCGTCGAGGCGCTGCGGCACATGGTCACCGTCCCCGTCGCGCTGGAGCACAAGGCCAAGGGGATCACGACCGCCAGGCAGGTGTTCTGCGCGCCGCTCCAGCAGGACATCGGCTGGCAGTTCGGCGGGATCGAGTGGCCCGAGGACGTGCGGCCCGGGGTGTTCGTCACGCTGATCTGGCGGGCGGCGAAGGACGAGGTCGTCCTGCGCACCGCGCCGCTCGCCGAGCCGATGCGGGTCGACAACGCCGTCTACTACCACGAGTACGACCCGAAGGTCGTCACCCGCGACTACAAGCCCGGCGCCGCGAACTGGTCGAAGGTCCTGCACACCATCCGGCACCTCGGGCACGTCCTCGACGACGGCAGCGCCGTGTTCGCCGAGGCGGACCTGCCCAGGCGCAGCGGCCTCGGCAAGGGGTCGCGGGGCACGTTCCTGCTGCGCAACGCCGTCGACCAGCTGCTCCGCGAAGGCTACGTCACCAGGGTCGACGGCAGCGTCGACGCGACCGGCCACCCGTCCTACCCGGCGCTGGACGGCGACGAGCCCGCGGAGATGCTCCTGTACGCGCCGCTGGTCGAGCCCGCCCCGCACCCCGACGAGCCCGGCGAGCCCAGCGACCGCCGCGAGCACTGGGTCAACGGCTTCCTCCGCCGCCTCCCACCCGGCGCCCACGCCTCAGAGCGGCAGCTCTCCCTGCACCAGCAGACCGTCGAGCAGGAGGAGCTCGACGAGGCGGAGCTGCCGCCGGGGTACACCTTCGTGAAGAAGCACCACCGCAACGGCTGAGCACGTCACCGCGGGGTGAGGACGCCCTCCGGGTCGGCGGGCACCGCCCACGGCACGTGGCGGGCGTCCATCGCAATCCGTACCAGTCGCGTCGCCATGCCCCGACCCTGAGCCGGCGGCAATCCGGTTGCGGGGGTGCGTACGGTGGGGCAGTGACCGACTTCTCTGTGCGCCCGTACGCGGCCGACGACGCGGCGGCGGTCGCGGAGCTGATCAACCTGCTGTCGGAGGCCGGTGGCGGGCACGCCGGGCACGTCGCCGCCGAGATCGAGGACTGCGTCAACAACGAGGTCAGGGACGCCGCCCTGGACACCCGGGTGGTGACCGACGGCGCCGGGCGCCTCGTCGCGGTCGCGCTGGTGCCGCTGCCGCCGGAGGGCGGCGACCGGCTGGAGCTGATCGGCGGGGTGCACCCGGACCGGCGCGGCGCCGGCCTCGGCCGGGAGCTGCTCGCCTGGCAGCTGGAGCGGGCCGCCGCCCGGCACGCCGAGCTCGCGCCGGACGCGCCGTGGCAGGCGCAGGTCATCGCGGGCGACGGCGACCCGTCCCCGACCCGCCTCTACGAACGGTTCGGCTTCACCCCGTCCCGCTACTTCCTGGAGATGTCGGCGCCGACGTCAGAGGCGCCGGCCGTGTCGCCGCCGCCGGGGGTGGAGCTCGCGCCGTACGACGCCGCGAGAGACCACGAGCTGCACGCCGTGCACACCGCGGCGTTCCGCGACCTGTGGGGCTACCAGGAGCGCACCTTCGACACGTGGGCGCCGCTGACCGTGCGGTCCGAGGCGTTCCTGCCGGAGCTGTCCAGGTTCGCGCTCGCGGGCGACGAGATCGCGGGCTACGTCCTCGCGTACAACAGCGAAACACCCGGCGGGATCTACATCGGGCAGGTCGGCACCGCCGTGTCGTGGCGCCGCAAGGGCGTCGCGGGCGCGCTGCTCGCCGGCGTGCTCGGCGACGCGGGGCGGGCCGGGCACACGACCGCCGGGCTCGACACCGACGCCGACAACCCGACCGGCGCCGCCGGCGTCTACGCGAAGGCGGGGTTCGTCGTCGACCAGCGGGTCGTCGCGTTCCGGCGGCCGGTCTAGACCGGCACCGCCGGGCCGAACGCGGGGAGCTCGAACGCGCCTGCCTTCGCGAACTGGGCGGCGAGCATCTGCTTCATCGGCCAGCGGGTCATCATCCGCATCGACATGGCCCGCAGGCGGATCATCGTGGCGGAGTTCGGCGCGTACGCGCGGATACCGCCGGGCGGCAGTTCGGTGCCGGCGTCCACGTACCGCTGCAGCCGGCGCTGGTAGGCGAGGCACGCGGCCCGCGCGTCGCCGCCGGACGCCGCCAGCTCGCCGGCGAGGACGTAGGCGCCGACGAGGGCCATGCTGGTGCCCAGGCCGGCGAGGGGCGAGCCGCAGTAGCCGGCGTCGCCGAGCAGGACCACGCTGCCGCGCGACCACTGCTCCACGCGCACCTGGCACAGCGCGTCGAAGACGAAGTCCCGCGCGTGCGGCATCGCCTGGAGCAGCGCCGGCACCCGCCAGCCGACGTGCGCCAGCCGCTCGTCGAGCAGGCGCTGCTGGTCGGCGACCGGGAGCCGTTCGAGGCCGCGCTCGGCGGACCTGAAGCTCAGGTACGCCTTCGCCGTCCCGCCGTTCTCCGGGCGGATGCCGGCCGCGATGCCGCCGGGCGCGTTGTACATGAGGTACCAGTGCCGCAGGTCGCCCGGGTCGGGGATGCTGAAGAACGCGGTGTAGCCGCCGAGCGGCCGCACGAAGTCGGTCTCGGGGCCGAACGCGAGCGCCCGCACCCCGGAGCGCACCCCGTCGGCGCCGACGACCAGGTCGAACTCCTCGGCGCCGCCGCTCGCGAACCCGGCCTCGACCCGCGGCCCGTCCTGGCGCAGCGACGTGATCCGGTCGCCGAAGCGGTAGTCGACGTCGTCGCGGGTCGCCTCGTGCAGCACCCGGGCGAGGTCGCCGCGCGGCAGCTCGATCTCCGCGACCATGCCCTCGCCGCCGAACGCGTCCGCCGCCATCGTCGAGGTCCACCGGCCGGCGGCGTCGACGGTGGCGATGCCGCGCTCGTCGACCCGCTCGGCCCTCACCCTGGCCATCAGGCCCATCCGCTCGACGACGTCCTTCGCGGCGCCGCGGATGTCGACGGCCTGGCCGCCCGGGCGCGGCGCCGCGGCCCGCTCGACGACGGTCGCGGCGATCCCGTGCCGGTGCAGCCAGAACGCCAGCGCCGGCCCCGCGATCCCGGCCCCGGAGATGAGCACACGCATTCTTCGCTCCGTTTCCGCTTGTGTACTGCGTACGCAGCGACGCTAAACGGACCGCTCGCCGTGCGGCAATCGCTACTAGTACACCGGCACCCTCCGGCTCGGCTCCGGCGTCTGGTGTACTAGTACCGTGGCCGACCTGGAACCGCCGTATCGCCGCATCGCGGCCGACATCCGCCGCCGCATCGGCAGCGGGGAGCTCTCGCCCGGCGACCCCGTGCCGTCCGCCCGGCAGATCACCCGCGACTGGGGCGTCGCGATCGCGACCGCGACCAAGGCCCTCGGCGTGCTCCGGGAGGAGGGCCTCACCATGGTCCGGCCCGGCATCGGCACGGTCGTCACCGGCCGGACCGCGGGCGCCCGCCCCGGCCGGACCGCGCACCGGCGCGCCGCACCGGACCGCGGCGTCCCCGAGCTGACCCGGTCCAGGATCGTGGCGACCGCGATCGGCATCGCCGAGGCCGAGGGGATCGCGGAGGTGTCGATGCGCCGCGTCGCCGCCGAGCTCGGCGTGGCGACGATGGCGCTCTACCGGCACGTGCGCGGCAAGGACGAGCTCACGCTGTACATGATCGACGCCGCCTTCGGCGCCGTGCCGCTGCCCGCCGTGCCGCCCCCGGGCTGGCGGCCGCGCCTGGAGCTGGCCGCCAGGCTGCTGTGGCAGCTCTTCCGCCGGCACGTGTGGCTGGCGCCGACGATGTCGCTGACCCGCCCCCAGCCCGCGATGAACGGGCTCCGCTTCACCGAATGGGTCCTCGCCTCCCTCGACGGCACCCCGCTGTCGCTCACCGACCGGCTCCACGTCCACCTGCTGCTGTTCGGCTACGTCCGCGGCCTCGCCACCACCCTCGAACCAGAGGCCGAGGCCGAACGCGAGACCGGCATGACCGGCAACGAGTGGATGGACCTCGGCTTCGGCGGCGCCGCCGTCCCCTCCGGCGTCCCCGTCTTCGAGCGCCTCATCGAGATCGACGACTTCGACCTGGACCTGGACCGCCTGTTCGTCTTCGGCCTGGACCGCCTCCTCGACGGCCTCGCCGTCTTCATCGACACCCGTCGAGGCTGATGTGTCGCCGCCCGCGCCGTGAGCGTCAGGGGCGGTAGCGGCGCCACATGCGGACGCCGACGACGACGGCGGCGGCCAGGAACGACCAGGACCGCAGGGCGATGGCCAGGATGATCGCGGCGGCGCCGGCGAGGCCCAACACGACGGTCACCACGACCCGGCCGGTGCCCCCGCTGGGCAGCAGGGTGAAGCCGGCCAGCCGGGCGCGCAGGCGAAGCCGGGCCCGGCGCCAGCGCAGCCGCAGGCCGGTGGTCCGGGACAGGCGCGGGATCTCGCCGGGGGCGCGGGCCGGCAGGTCGACGTGGCGCTCCGCGGGGACCGCCGACTCGATCGCGGCGGTGACGGACGGCGGCAGGGGGAACAGCGTCGGTTCGATGTGGACGCTCATGCCGTCGGCGCCGAGCAGGCGGCGGGCGCCGTCGGGCCAGCGCAGGAGGGCGACGCATTCCTCGTACAACACCGTGGAAGCGCCGGGCGGGGTGGTGAAGCTGACCCCGTCGGCGGCGTGCACCAGCGCGACCTCCGGGTCCACTTTGGACCGCAGGCGCTTGCCGACGACGCTGAACCGCGACAGTTGCGGCGCCGCCTCGAACCCGGTGGGTGGGCGCTCGACGCCGCGCGGCAGCATGAGCAGCGCCGAGTCGTGCACGGCGCGGGCGACCTCGCGGACGTCGGCGGCGGTGACCCGGCGCAGCTCGTCGGCGACCTCGGCCATGCTGCTGGAGGGGAAGCCGGTGAGCAGGTCGAGGGCCCGGCGGGGGAGGCGCTTCGCTTCCGCGTCCGGGGCGTCCGCGCCCTCCAGCGCGAGGGCGCGGATCGCGTCCAGCTCGCCGGCGTCGAGGTCGACGTCCCGCAGGCGGCGCAGCTGCGCGGTGAAGTGCTCGGCGACGGCGGCGGCCTCACCGTTGCGGGAGTCGGCGACGGCGGTGATGGTGGCGGTCGGGCGCCCGTCGACGCCGTAGTCGGTGGCCGTCGTGTACGACAGCCCGCGTTCCTGCCGCAGCTCCCGGAACAGGGCCCGGCCCAGCGCCTGTGTGTAGACGCCCGCGGCGGCGGTCCGCGGCGCCACGGCGTCCAGCACCATCGCGGCCGAGCCGCCGGCGAACGCCGCGGGCTGCAGCGGCAGCGCCGACGACGCGGCCGGCAGCGGGCGGCGCGGGCCGTCGGGCAGATCGAGCCGCAGCCCGTCGGGCAGCTCGTCGGCGGTGAGCCACAGCACCGCGTTGCCGCGGGTGAAGTGCGCGGCGGCCCACTCGGTGACCCGCGCCGCGGTGGCGGTGTGGATGCCGTGCTCGGCGATGCCGACGAGACCGTAGTCGCGGGCGCCGTGCCGCCACAGCGGCATCAGCAGGTTGACCGGGTCGGAGCGCCCCGCCGCCTCGGTCTCGATGAGCTTGCACTCCACCGGCAGCCGGTCCACCGGCAGCGCGCGCAGCCCGGCGCACACCCCGTGCAGGAAGGCGACCACCGCCTCGGGCGTGCCCTGCGTGACGAACTGGGTCGTGGTCGCGCCGGTCATGCCGTTGTAGTGGTAGTCCGCGACGCCGAGGCGGTGCAGCGCCAGATGCTCGACGAGATGGGTGATCCCGGCGGTGGCCGCGGTCTCGTCGGCGACACCGACGCGGAACATCAGCCCCGCCCGCAGCGGCCCGGGCGCCGCGCCGAGCAGCACCGGCACCCCGTCGACGTCGGTCATCGTGCGGCCGCCTTGCTCCGCGCGGCCCGGAAGTCCGACTTCCAGCTGTCGCTCATCATGTCCCATCCGTACGGTCGCACGAGGTTGCCCAGCGCCGCGAAGTGCCGCGCGGACCGGGGAAGGTCGCCACCCTGGAAGAGGGCGAAGGCGAACGCGCTGTGCGCCGCCACCCACCCGTGGCCGGGCTCGTAGTCGGTGTGCAGCACCGTCCGCGCCGCGGCGGCGCCGAGCTGGTCGCGGACCTTGCGCTGGCCGAGGTAGTCGCGGATCCGGCTGATCCGGTCACTGGTGAACGCGTGCTCGATGTGCGCGTCGGCCACCACCGCACCGGCGAGCGTGCCGGGCGGCCCGGCTTTCAGGCACTCCTGCGCGAAGTCGTGCATCGCCTTCGTCGACCCGCCCCACTTCGGCGCCAGGTTCTGGATGAGCCGTCCCTGCGCGCGGTACGGGACGTCGCAGTGCTCGGCCGCCTTGTCGTACCGGCGGCGCGCCTCGGCCGGCTCGAAGCCCAGCGCCCGTGCGGTGACGATCCGCTCCGTCCACGCCGCGGCGTTGCCGGGGTCGATGGCGACGGCGTCGGTGAGGAGCCGCTCGGCCCGGCCGAGGTGGTCGTAGAAGACCCGCCACTGCGCCTGGCTCACGTTTGCGGCCCGCGACGTGGTCCGGGCCTCCCAGCCCAGCACCACGCACCTGCTCCCCAGCAACGTCCGCGCGAGCGACGAGTCCCGCTCGGTGTCGACGGCCCGCTGCAGGAACCGCTCGCTGCCCGGCACCTCGGCGGCGACCTCCACCGCCAGCGCACGGTCAGCGCGCGGCGGCAGCCCGTCGAAGTACGCCACGACCGCCGCCCAGTCCGCCGCCCGCACCGCCCGGCGCACCACCCCCAGATCGGGCGAGTGCGCGAAGTCCCTGGTGCGCAACGGTTTCAGCGAATCGATCATCAACACGGCCGAGATCATACGGCCGGCGCTCAGACCTGTCCGCCCCTATTCCGAGGCGGTGCTCCGTGCCGTCTGACACCATGTGACGGCTTCGTTCCTCCCGTCGACATACGGGCCGTGGAAACTCAATCACCGGCAGGACAGTGCGGTGGTCCGCGCCGCCGATCTCCGTGAGCCGATCGGACGAGCCGCGCCGGGGCCCGGCTCATTAGCCTCGATGCCGTGACGGCACAGCAGTCCGGGCTGAGCATCGACTTCGGCACCTCGCACACCGTCGGGATGCTGCTCGGCACGCACGAGGTGCCGGTCGCCGACGCGGTGGCGGCGGTCCTCGACCGGGTCCGGTCCGAGGCGGAGCGCACGCTGGGCGGCCCGGCCGGCGAGGTCGTGCTCACCCACCCGGCCAGCTGGGCGCCGATCCGCCGCACCCTGCTGGCCGACGCCGCCCGCGCCGCCGGGCTCGGCACGCCCGTCCTCGTCCCCGAGCCGGTCGCGGCCGCCACCTGCTTCACCGCCGTGCTGTCGCACCGCGTCGACCCCGGCGCGGCCGTCGTCGTGTACGACCTCGGCGGCGGCACCTTCGACGTCAGCGTCGTGCGCCGCACCGCGACCAGCTGGGACGTGGTGGCCAGCGACGGGTTCGAGGACGTCGGCGGTGTCGACCTGGACGCGGCCGTCGTGGGGTGGGTCGGTCGCACCGCCGGCGGCGCCGACCCGCAGCGCTGGCAGCGGCTCGCCGCCCCGGAGACGACCGCCGACCGCCGGCTGCGCCGGGAGCTGCAGGAGGACGCCCGGATCGCCAAGGAGCAGCTGAGCCGGGCGAACCAGACGGGCCTGCCGGTGCCGCTGCTCGACGTCGACGTACACCTGACGCGAGGTGAGCTCGAGGACCTGGCCCGGCCCATGCTCGACCGCACCGTCGCGCGTCACGGCCGCCCTGACCCAGCACGTCAGGACCACTGCCCGCTGAGCCACCGGGCCGGGCGGACGTCGTTGGTACGGTTGTCGACGAGGGCTCCCAGCGGCGTCTTCGAAGGCGTGCTCGCGCCGACACCGGGCGGGCCGCCGCCCCGCTTTCCGCGACCTCCGGGCAGGCGACGGGCGGGCGACGAACGGGGTGGGCCGGGCATACCTGCTAGCAGGTATACGAGGGTGCGGAAACCAGCAGTCGGATAGTCCCGCTGGCGCCGAGGCTGTCACACAGCGGTACGAGGAACGTGGGATGTAGACCTTCCGCACCCCCCTTGAACAGGTGATCCCCATGACGACTTGCCCGGTCGATCCAGTCCTGAGCATGGCACTGTTCGTCTCCGACGCCTCCGCCTCCCGCGACCTGGACGACGCCACCGTCCGCGAGACCGTCCACCGCACGCTCGACCAGCTCGGGCCGGACGAGTGCTACGCGCGGGCCGCCGAGGTGTTCGGCGACCGTCCCGAGGTCGCGCTCAGCCGTATCCAGTGGGCGCGCGAGCTGTGCGCCCGCGCGCTGGCCCCGGTCCTCGCCGGCGCGGCCGCCTGACCACCAGGCCCGGCACCGCGAGCCGAATTCCCGAGCACATGGCCGCTCCCTACCCGGCAGGATCGCGCGGTACACCACCGGCGCGGCTGAGCACGGTCGCGATGCGCGGCTGGTCCGCCGGGCCGGTGAGCAGCACGAGGACCGCCCGGCCCGCCGGCACACCGCGGGCCGCCTGCTCCACCACGGCGTCGGAGAGCCCGGCGTCGTGCACCCCGGCCACGGCTGCCGCCGCCACGGCACCGACGGCCAGCCCCGCCGTCGGCCAGCCGGCGAGCGTGCCGAGCACGATGCCCCACGCGGCCCCGGCGAGCGCGCCGTCGAGGACCCCCAGGTCGCGGGTCTGCAGCTCATGCATCCGGTAAGGACGGCCGCCATCGGCGCCGGGTGCGTCGGACCAGGCGACCACGGCGTCGTCGAGGCGAATCAGCTGCTGCTCCCGCAGACGCAGCACGGAGACCAGCGCGTCCTGAGCCTGCTGCGCCGTGCCGAAGACGTAGAGCGCGGGCCGGTCGGTGCGCTGCGCGCCCGGCCGGCGCAGCCGTCCGGCGAGCGGACGGTGCCGTAGCTGCCAGCCCGCCAGCAGCCCGATCAGGGTCGACAGCAGATGCCCGAGGCTGGTGAAGGTCCTGCTGTCGGCGAACGGCAGCACCACGAGGAGCAGCACCGCGGGCACCAGCACCCGCCGGGCCCGCCGCACCGGCAGGCTGCAGGCCAGGGCGGCGGCGACGGCGTGCGCGCCGTAGCTGGTCCCGACGTCGGCGGCCCAGGCCACCTCCTGGTCGAGCCAGCCGTGTCGCAGACCGACCCGCAGCACCGCGTAGACCAGGCAGCTCGCGATCACGTGGGTCAGCAGGAACACCTCGGCCAGCCGGCGGCGCCCCCACACCAGCTCCGCCGCCCCGGTGAGCAGCAGCAGCGCCACGACCTGCACCGGCTCGATCCCGCCACCCAGCACGAACGCGCTGGTGAACAGCGTCCACAGTCGATGTTGCTCCAGGTTGGCCACGTTGGTGGAGTTCGCAGCGACGATCCCCGCCCGGGCCTGCGGTCCGGCGAACGCGTCGATGCCGAGGCTGACCCCGACCACCGCCGCCACGTACAGGGGCGCCAGCCGTAACCCGGCCACCGCCGCCAGCAGCACCCGTGCCTTCGCCGCCGGCCCCACGCTCGCGGCGAGCTCCGCGGCGAGGTCGCCGCCGGGCAGGTACCGGGCCGACACGAGGCCGGGCTGGTTCGTGTGCCGCCAGCTCCGGTGGATCATGACCCGGCGGCGGGACCCGGCCGCCGGGCCGTCAACCCTGCGCCCGGTTGCGGTCCGTCCGCCATCGGCGCCGGGCGCGCGGGGCATCGCCCGTCACCGCCGGCGCCGCCGCGGTGGTGGGTGCGCTCCTGGCGGGCCCGGCGGGTCGCCTGCCGCGGCGAGGATGCCGGCGAACCACCGGTCGGGGATCAGCGCCAGCAGGACACCGGTCAGTGTGGCGACGAGATGCTCGCGGGAAGGCAGTCCGCCCACGACGACGACCTCGGTGGCGTGGTATGCCGGGAGCACCGCCGCCAGCCACCCGATGCGCAGGCGGACCGCGGCGTACGCCAGCACCGCCACCACCGCGGCCGACGGGCCGGCATCGGCGAGGTGGGCGTCCTGCATGCCGAGCCCCACCGGCGGCCTGGCGTCGATCCACAGCGCCGCGGACAGCGTGGCGGCGCTGTGCCCGGCGACCGCGACAAGGACGGCCCGGACCGTGCCCAGCACCGCCTGGGTCAGGCTGAACACGAGCAGCACCTGCATCACCGCGAACCAGAACGGCAGCAGCGCCGCCGGCGCGAACAGCGACAGCGGCAGCCGCAGCAGGACGGCCGGTAGCGGATCGCCGGGATGCGTGACGGCATACCGGCTGATCACCGGATGCCCGGGCTGGGTCCGCGCGGCGATCGCCAGCGCCGTCACCAGCACCGCGACGGCCGGACCCAGCCACAACCGGCCATACCTGCGCAGCCGGAGTGCGTCGTACACCGGCCCGAACAGTGCCTGCCCCTGCGCGGTGAACCGCCGCAGGATCGGCTGTGCGCCAGCCACCATCCGCGCGGGCTACCCGGCCGGTCCGGCCTGCAACCCTCTCCGAGCGACCGGCACGAGCCGCTCAGCCGGCGGCGTGCTCCAACCCTTCGACGAGCGAGGCGAGCGCCGGCCGGTTGGCGGCGGCGGTGATGAACCCGACGAACCCGCTGCCCTCGAACGCCAGCGTGACCTGGACGAGGTGTTCCTTCTCGCGCCCGAACAGGCTGACCCGCCGCTCGATGTCGTTCCACTGCGCCCCGCGGAACGTCGACGCCGGGTTGCGGGTGACGGGCCGCCCGCCGCGCTGCTTCTCGAACCACGCACCGTCCAGGACGAGCCGCTCGTTGGACTGCCCTTCCACCACGATCATGCGCGCAGGATAAGGGACACCGGTCGGCAGCGGAACGGCCGGCGGGACGCTGAAACGGGCGCCGCCGGTACCATGGAGCGCGTGGCCGGCGGGGTGGACGAGGTCGAGAGCAAGCACCCCGTGCCGGACCCCGGGGCGCTCATGACCCGGCTCGAAGCGCTCGGCTTCCGGGCCGCGCCGCCGCAGGAGCAGCTCGACGAGTACTACGACACCCCCGACGGCCGGCTGCGCGCGCAGGACCTCGTCGCCCGGTTGCGGGTCACCGGCGCCACCGCGACGGCCGGCTTCAAGGGCCCCCGCACGCAGGCCGGTGACGGCACCAACCACCGCATCGAGGTGGAGTTCCCGTCGCCGGATCCAGGTGGTGTACGGGCAGCCTTCGCCGACCAGGGCCTGATCCTCGTGTGGCGCCTCGCGAAGCGCCGCCGCGAGTTCCACCGTGCGGCGCTGGTCGTCGCGGTCGACGAGCTGCCCCGCCTGGGGACGTATGCGGAGTTCGAGGGCCCACCGCCCCAGATCGCGGCCGCCCGCGACCAGGTCGCGGACCTGATCGGCCCGGCGGAGCCCCGCAACTACGCGGAGCTGGCGGCGGCCGTCCACCCGGACGCCCGCGAGCTGCTCTTCTGAGCCCGCGCACCGGCGGGGCGGTGCCCGGCGGATCCGAGGGCTACGGTGACGCTGTGCCTGCGCCTCCCGCTGTGGTGACACGGTGACCGCCGCCTGGGCGGGTGCGCCGGCCGGGGCCGAGCTGCTCGCCGCCGCCCGGCTCGAGCTGCCGGCCGGGTCCCTGGAGCTGGCCTGCCACGCCGCCGTCCCGGTCGCCGTGGACGCCGGCCTGCTGCGCCGCATCCGTGACGCGTTCCCCGCTCTGGCACTGCCGCCCGGAGGTGAGGAGCGGCTGCTGCGGTCCGCGCTCTTCGCCGGTACCGGCGACGGCCGCCACGAGATCGACCCGCGGCTGCGGGCGTCGCTGCAGTCGGCACTGGCCGCCCGGTTCGGGCCCGACCGTCCCCGGCAGGTGGCGGCGCTGGCGGGGGCTTCGCTGATCGAGCCCGGGCCCGCGCCGGCGGACCGGCTCGCCGCGGCGTGGGAGGCGCTCGACCTCCGGTACCCCGTGGAGGACGCGCTGCGGGCGGTCCACGAGCTGGGGGAGCTCGCGCTGCTGCCCGGCAGCGACCTGCGCGCCATCGCGCGGGCGCTGACCGGCGCCGCCGAGTTCGGGCCCGGCGAGGTGGTGGCCGCCGCGCGGTCCGTGCTGGACGCCGTCACCCGGCTGGTGCCCGCCCCGGCGGCCGCGGACGAGGACCGGAGCGGGCGGGTGCGGTTCGAGGAGCTGTTCGGCCTCGGCGACCCCGGCGCCTTCGACCCCGCGGCCACCTGGCCGGCGCGACAGGACGGCGACCGGCTCCGCGTGCCGATCGGCGTGGGGACCGACGGCGCACCGGTCGAGCTCGACTTCGCGTCGGGCCGGCACGGCATGATCGTGGGCGCCCCCGGGTCGGGCAAGTCGGAGCTGCTGCGCTCGGTCATCCTAGCCCTCGCCGTCACGCACTCCCCGGCGGATCTCAACTTCGTCTTCGTCGACTGGCACGGCGGCGGCACCTTCCGCCCGTTCGAGCACCTGCCGCACGTCGCGGCGATGATCACCGGCGTCGGCGAGTCACCGGACCTCGTCGAGCGCTTCTTCGACACCGTCGCCGGCGAGCTCGACCGGCGGGCGCGGGACCGGACCGTCCCGGCGCCGAGCCTGTTCGTCGTCATCGACGAGTTCACCGAGCTGCTCACCGGACGGCCCGACCTCATCGACCTGTTCGTGCAGATCGGGCGGGTCGGCCGGTCGCTCGGCGTGCACCAACTGCTGGCGGCGCAGCGGCTCGAGGAGGGCCGGCTGCGCGGCCTGGACAACTACCTGCCGGTGCGGGTCGCGATGCGCACGTTCAGCGGGCAGGAGAGCCGCGCCGTGATCGGCGTGCCCGACGCCTACGACCTGCCCATGACGCCCGGCGTCGGCTACCTGCGGGCCGGGTCCGGCGCGCCGGTCCGGTTCCTCGCGCCGGTCACGTTCCACCGCTACCTGCCGCCCGGCGGGGGCTGGGACAGCGTCCTGCGCGGCCTCGACCCGTGGGCGCCGCCGAGCGTGGCGGAGGTCCTCACCGACCGGATGCGCGCCGCCGCCCCGCCCGCGACCCAGCTGTGGCTGCCGCCCCTCACCGCGTCGCCGGCGCTCGGGGAGCTGCTCGGCCCGCTCACGACGACCCCCGACCGCGGGCTGACGGCGCCGCGGCGGCCCGGCGGGGTGGCGGTCGCCCGCCTCGACCGGCCGTTCGAGCGGCGCTACGACGTCCTCGACGTCCCGCCGGACGGCGGCAACATCGTGATCGTCGGCGGGCCGCGCAGCGGGAAGTCGACCGCGCTGCAGACGCTCGCGCTCGGGCTGGCCCTGACGTACACCCCGGCCGAGGCGCACCTGTACGCACTGGACTCCGGCGGCGGCCTGGCCCTGGCCTCGCTGGCCGGGCTGCCGCACACCGCCGCCGTCGCGGACCGCCACCGGCGCGACCTGGTGCCACGGATCCTCGGCGAGCTGCACGCCCGCCTCGACCGCGAGCCCACGTGCCGCCGGTTCCTGCTCGTCGACGACTGGGGCGCGGCCCGCGACGACCTCGAGGACTTCGAGTGGATGCTGCACGACCTCGCCCAGCGGGGGCCGGCCCACGGCATCCGTCTCGCGGTCACGGTCCGGCGCTGGGCGCAGCTGCGCCCGGCCGTCCGCGACACCTTCACCACCAGGATCGAGCTGCGCCTGGGCGACCCCGCCGAGTCGGAGATCGACCGGCGGGCCGCCGCCCGGGTCCCGCACGACGTGCCCGGCCGCGGGATCACCGCCGACCGCCTGCAGCTGCTGGTGGCCCGGCCGCGGCTGACCGAGGACGGCGACCTGGCCGCCGCGGTGGCGGACATCCGCGCGGCGTGGCCGTCCGAGCCGGCGCCGCCCGTCGAGCCGCTGCCCGAGCGGCTGCCACCCGAATCGCTGCCCGAGCCGCGGCGCGGCCGGATCCCGATCGGCGTCGAGCAGCTCGGCCTCGGACCGGTCGTCGCCGACCTCGACGCCGACCCGCACCTGATCGTCCTGGGCGGCGAGGGGTCCGGCAAGACCGCGTTCCTGCGCGGCCTGGCCCGTTCGATCGAGCGCGCGCACCGGCCGGAGGAGGCCCGGACCGTCGTCGTCGACTACCGCCGCCGGCTTGCCGGCGCGGCCGGCCCCGCCCACCTGCTCGGGCACTGCACCGGCCCCCAGTCCGCCGACCACGTGCTGCGCGAGGTCGCCACCGCGCTCACCGAGCGGCTGCGCGACTCCGGCCGGTGGCGCGGCCCCGAGGTGTACCTCCTCGTCGACGACTACGACCTCGTCGCCACCGCCACCAACCCCCTCGCCGCCCTCGTGGACCTCCTGCCGCACGCCGCCGGCATCGGGCTGCACGTCGTCGTCGCCCGCCGGACCAGCGGCGCGGCGCGGGCGATGTACGAGCCGGTCCTGCTCCGCCTGCGGGACCTGTCCGCCCAGGCGCTGGTGCTGTCCGGCGCCCGCGAGGACGGGCCGCTGCTCGCCGGCATCACGCCACGGCCCCTGCCGCCCGGCCGTGGCTGGCACGCGACCCGGCGGCACGGCCGGCAGCTCGTCCAGCTGGCCTGGCACCCACCGGAGCCCGGAGGTTTCTGAACCGGGGCAACCCGCCCGGCCACCGCACCTGTCCAGGTGTGGTGAAGGGAGGTACCCGTGACCGGAGACATCGAGTCCGACCTGCACGAGTACGTCGAAACCCGATACGTGCACCTGCGCCGCACGGCGTTCCTGCTGTGCGGCGAGTGGCACCGCGCCGAGGACCTCGTGCAGACCGCGCTGGCCAAGGTGGTGACCGCGGCGCGGCGCGGGCGGGTCGAGCACCTCGACGCGTACGCCCGCCAGGTGCTGCTGCGGGTGTACCTGGACGACAACCAGCGCGGCTCGCGGCGCCGCGAGCGGACCTGGGCGGACCCCGCCGGCGCGGCCGAGCCGCCCGCGGTGGCCGGCGACCGCGCCACCGCACTCACCGTGCTGGCGGCGCTGCGGGCCCTGCCCGCCAGGCAGCGCGCGACGGTCGTGCTGCGCTACTGGGAAGACCGCAGCGTCGAGGACACCGCGGTGGTGCTCGGGGTCAGCGAAGGAACGGTGAAGAGCCAGTCGGCGAAGGCGCTGGCGACGCTGCGGCAGCTGCTCGCCGGCAGCGTGGGAGAGCTCATGTTCAGCGATGGAGGGATGGTCTGATGCCGCTCGACGAACTGCGCACGGCGCTGCAGGCGGCCGTGGAGGCCGACGAGCCGCCGGCCGGCGCCGGCCCGGCCGCGGTGTTCGCCCGGGCCGACCGGGCCCGGACCCGGCAACGGCTCACGATGCTGGTCGGCGGGGTCGCCGTGCTGGGCGTCGCGGTCGGCACCGCCGCGTTCGCGCTGGACCGCTCGGGCGGCGCGGCCACGACCGCCCAGCCGCCGGCGGTCGCGACGTCCGCCCCGGCCACATCCGCGGCCCCGCCGGCCACATCCGCGGCACCGCCGGCCGCGTCCGGCGCCCCGCGGCCCGAGGTGCCGCCCGACGCCATGCTCGCCACCCTGCGGCGGCTGCTCCCGGCCGGCCTGGCCACGTCGGAGCCGTTCAGCCAGCCGGGCTTCGCGGAGCTGATCCTCACCGACCGGGCCGGCCGCGGCAAGGTCCAGGTCAACGTGCAACCCGACTACCGCCGCGCCGTCCCGCCCGGCCACGTCTCCGGCGACGACCCGATGGACTTGTTCACCTGCGCGAAGCGGAAGAACCCGCCCGGCACCCACTGCGTCGACTCGACGCTGCCGGACGGCACGCTGCTCGTGCTGACCGACGGCCCGTCGGAGGACGCCGGACACGACCGGATCACCCTCCGCATGGCCGACGTGCTCCGGCCGGACGGCGTCCGCATCGCGGTCGGCACCTGGAACGCCGTCCGGGAGAAGACCAACACCGAGACCCGCCCCGAGCCGCCCCTGACCGGCCAGCAGCTGCAGGCGATCGCCACCGACCCCACCTGGCCGGTCTGACCCCGGCCCGGCCGGGCGCTACGCCGCCGCCCCGACCGGCTGGTCGGCGCCGCGCACCGTGAGGTACGCCGTCACCGACGCCAGGGCGGGGTGGGTGGCGGCGACCTGCGGGGCGAGGATCCGGTGCGCCTCCACGGCCAGGGTCCGGGCCGTGTCGTGGTCGTCCCGGGCAGCGGCGAGCGCGGCCAGGTTGGTCAGCGTCAGCGCGACCTCCGGATGCGACGCGCCGTACGTGCGGCGCTTCCCGGCCAGCACGACCGTGTACAGCGCCGCGGCGGCGGCCGGGTCGCGGGCGGCGAGGACGGCGGCGAGGTTGTGCCGGTTGGTGAGGACGTCGGGGTGGTCGGGGCCGTGCCGGGCGGTGAAGTACGCGATCGCCCGGCGCAGCAACGGCTCCGCCTCCGCGGGCTCGCCCCGGGCCTGCAGGATCGCGGCGAGGTGGGCCTCGTCGGCGACGACGGCCGGGTGGCCGGGCGGAAGGCACGCGCGGTGCAGGGCGAGGGAGCGCCGCGCGTACGCCTCGCCGGCCGTCAGGTCGCCGCGGCTGTGGGCGAGGCCGGCGAGGTTGTGCCAGACGGCGGCGAGCGCGGGATGGTCCGGGCCGTGGGCCGCCTCCAGCGCCGTGCGGACCGCGGTGTACTGGGCCTGAGCGTCGTCGTGGCGGCCCGCGAACTTGTACAGCACGCCGAGCTCGTTGCGCAGCGGCACCAGCTCCAGGTCGGTGAAGCGGGGCGCCGCGTCGTCGCACGCGGCCCGCAGCAGCCGCTCCGCCGCGGCGTAGCGGCCCTGGCGGCGCAGGTTGCCGGCCAGGGCGACGGTCGCCTGGACGCGCAGCCGCAGCAGGACCTCCGGCCGGGACGGCAGCGCGGCCATGACGGCGGTGGCGCGGCGGTGGTAGGCCTCGGCGGCCGCGTGCTTGCCGAGCTCGTCGAGGGCGCTGCCGAGCAGGGTGAGCACGTTGGCGGTGTCGGGGCTGCCGGCGCCGGCGTGCGCCTCGAGGATGCCGAGGGCACGCCGGCACAGGTCGATGCTCCGCGGGTAGCGGTGCTCGTCCCAGGCGGACAGCGCCAGGTCGTGCAGGGCGACCGCCTCGTCGACGGGATCAGGTGTCATGACCGGCTCCGCCACCCGCTGCCGTGGCTCAGGCGATCCGGGCGACGGCCTGGCTGTGGTTGGTCGTCAGGCCTCCCGCCGGAAGCGCCGGGGCGGCGGGCGTGGCGACGGCCTGGCTGTGGTTGGTGGCGAGACCGCCGCCCCGGACCTGCGTGCGGACCACGGGCGTGGCGACGACAGAACGCTGCATGGGAGTGCTCCTTCGGATTCGTGGTTTCGTGTGCCCCGTGAGCGTGGCCGCCACCGCTTGGCCCGTACTTGTGGCGGACTTGGAGCGCCCGCGCCGCCCGCCGGAGCGTCCGCGCTCAAGTGGACGGCAAGCGCGCCCGCACACACTGCCGCCGACACCGGCCGCGACCGTACGGGAGCGAACCATGCAGGACACGAAGACGCGCACCATGCCGGCGGCGCTGCGGCGGCTGCTGTTCGGCGACGTCGTGTCGGCCGCCGGGATCGGGCTCACCCAGCCGTACCTGGTGATCCTGCTGCACTCCGGCAAGGGCATCCCGCTCGCGGCGGCCACCGCGATGACCGCGCTGCTCGCCCTCGCCAGCTTCCCCGGCAACTGGCTCAGCGGCGTCCTCACCGACCGGCACGGCGGGCGCCTCGCCATGACCGCCGGCCTCGCCACGACCGTCTGCGGCCTGGTCCTCGTCGCCACCGGCAGCCATCCGCTGCTGCTCGGGTGCGCCGTCGCAGCGGTCGGGTTCGGGTGGGCGGTGACGCTGCCCGCGTACGCGACGCTGATCGCCGGGCTCGTCCCGGAGGAGGCGCACGGCCGGACGTTCACGCTGCAGTTCGCCCTGTTCAACGCGGGCATGGGCGCGGGCTCCGCGGTGGCCGTCCTCGTCGCCGACCTCACCCGGCTGTGGTGGGCGGCCGCGGGCACGTGCCTGGTCGCGATCGTGGCCGTGCGCTGGTCGTACACCGGCGGACAACGAACGACGAGCACCCTGACGGGCCCGGGCTACCGCGCGCTGCTCACCGACCGGCGGCTGCTGCGCGTGCTGCTCGTCGCCGCGCTGACCTCGGCCGCCGGATACGGCGTCTACACCGCGGGCCTGCCCGTCCTGGCGATCCACAGTGGACGGCCGGACCTCATGTCGTGGGCGGGCGTCGCCAACTGCCTCACGATCGTCGCCGGACTCCCGTTGGCCTTGCGCGCCGGTGTACGACTGGCGCCACCGCGACTCGTCGCCGCCGCTGCCGCGGTCTGGTCGGCCGGCTGGCTGCTGTGCGCCACCGTCACCACCCCTGCCTGGGCCGTGCTCCCGCTCGCCGCCGTGCTCATGGGCGCCGGCGAGCTGCTGCTGTCCGGCGCGCTGCCCGCGATGGTCAACGCCCTCGCCCCCGACGCCCTCCGCGGCCGCTACAACGCCGCCCTGACCTTCGCGATGACGGCGGGCATGTGGGCCGGCCCGCTGCTCGCCGCGGCGGCCACGGCCCTCGGCCTGCTGCGGCTGCTGTTCGCCGCCGCCGTAGCCCTGCTCGCCGTCGCCACCGCCCTGGTACACCGGATCGACCCCGCGCCACGGTGACACCCGCCGGCGACGGTCACCCGCCCGTGGCCGAGAACAGCGCGACGAGCCTGTTGAAGGCACTCCCTGGGCCCTCGCCCGCCAGGCGTCAACTACGAAGCCAATCTTGAATGAACGGCTTCGCGGCGGTGAGGCTGCTGACGACGTGATGGGCGTGGGTCAACTGATCGGCGGAATGGGTGGTGGTCAGCCCGATCACGGTCATCGCCGCGGCCCGGGCCGCTTCGACTCCAGCGGGAGCGTCCTCGATGACCAGGCACCGCTCGGCTGGTGTCCGGAGCAGTCCGGCTGCGCGGAGATAGCCCTCCGGGTGGGGTTTGCCCTGCGCGACGTGGCTGTTGTCCACCAGCACCGGAGGGTCGGGCAGCCCGCCGGCGCGGAGCCGCTGCCGGACGGTCTGGGCACGGCCAGAGGTGACCACGCCCCACCGTGCAGCGTGAAGCACCTGCAGGACCGCTGCGGCATCAGGGTAGACCGGGAACGCGTCGCCTTCCTCGGCCACGAAGTCACGGACGAGTCGGTACTCGGCTTCGGGGTCGAGGCGGGGTGCGACGACGGCGATGGTGTCCACCGCCCGCATGCCGTGGGTGTGAGACCAGACGGTCGTCGGGTCCAAGCCTCGGTGCAAGGCCCAGCGAGTCCAGATCCGCCGGTATGCGGCGTAGGAGTCGACCAGCACGCCGTCGGCGTCGAACAGCACGGCAGCGCCTTGCGCGGCTCCGTTCGTGTGGTGGCTCACCATCAGGCGCTCCTCACCCTTCGGCTGGGACGGCACGGTCAATTCGTGCGGCGGAAGTCGGTGACGTCAGGGAGCTTCTGAAAGCCGGCCGAAACGTACGTCGCCACGCCGCCGACGTTGCTGCTCGGGGTGCAAACTGTCGCGCTGGACGACCCCATCTCCTGCAACGCGGCGGCCGCGGCCACGGTGATCGCGCGGCCGTATCCGCGGCCACGGTGATCCCGATGGACGCCCAGTGGTTCAAGCAGACCCGGCCGCCCTTCCCCGGCCGACCACACCGTCACCGTGGCCACCGCATCGCCGTCGCGGTCGTAACCGACCAGGCACCGAGCCCGACGGTACGGCGGGGCGGCGGCCATCGCGCGCCAGCGCTCCAGAGTGAACGTCGAGCCGGCGAACGCTGCCCGCTGCACCGCGACCCGATCCTGAACGATCCGATCCCGAGTGTCGTGCGGGTCGATGACTTCGACCCGGAGCCCGCAACGCTCCACCTGAACAGTCAGCTCCCGGGACAACGGGGTCCACGGTTCATCGGCCGCCCAACCGCTGCGATGGAGGAGCCCTCGAAAGGCGGTGCCGAAGCGGGCCTCGACGGCCTCGGCGCCACCGGGCAGCACTCCCTGCCCTGGTGCCGACAGGTCCGTCAGCAGCTGAGCCGCGAATGCGGCGTCGTCGTCGACGCTCGGTGCGATGCCCATCCGGATCAGGCCCGCGGCGTCGTCCACCATGCCAACGGCCAAGATCTGCCCGTCACGGGTCCACACCCGGACGGCCTCGGCCAACTCCTGCGCGCCGAACCTCCAGTGCCACCCGAGGTCACCCGGATGAAGCTGGACCGGCCCGCCAGCGTGCTGCCAGCCCGCCACCGCCTCGACGATCTCGCCCAACGAGTCGGGCGTCGAACGCTGCACGGTGATCGACATGCGTCGACCCAAACACCACCACACCGAAGACGCAACGGCTTATTGGGATTCAAGCTCGTCGACGAACGGGTCCGACGTCGCAGGCGGAGCCACGGGTCGAGGACTGACACGGGCGCGGGGAGCGTTGTATGCTCGCGCCGATGACTACCTCACGTCGTAGATTGGGGGTCCCATCCGCGCAAGGTGAGTGCTGATGCACATCCTTGACGCGACTGGGGACACCCGCCGAACGTTCTGGCAGCGCGTGCGCGAGTTCGCCGTGCCGCAATCAATGATCGAGTCAGCGACCGCCCGCCGGCACGCCGGCGACTGGGCCGGGGCGTGCGCCGCGGCGCGGGTCGACGTCGATCTCGACCTCAAGGCAGTGGCTCGGACCGGTGGTGCGGCGCTGGCCGCGTCGATCCGGGCCGACCTGCGCCAGCTCGCCCCCGACCTGCTGCGCTGGCACATGCCGCGGATCGCGCCGGACGGCCTGCTGCGGCCGGGGCTGACCATCACGCTCGCCCGGTACGGCCCGGTGCACCTGGTGGTCCGGACGCCGCCGGCGTGGGCGGGCGCGGGGCAGCGGATCAGCCTCGCACTGTGGGAGGGGGCGCGGCGGACCGGCGTGCCGCATCCGCACCCGCATCCCGATCCGCGGTTCCGGCTCGACCTGCACCGGCACCTGTGGGACGCGCGCCGGGCGGGGGAGCTGCGGGCCAGGGCCGGTCGCGGCGCCACCGGTCCGGCGCCGCCTCCGGAGCCCGCCGAGGCCATGACTTCGGCCGACCCGTGGGCGGATTCAGCGTTCGCGGCGGCGGGAGGTGCGGCGACCGACCGGTGGGCCGACGAGGCCGGGATCCTGCTGCGGGCGGACGGGCGTGCCGGCGGTGCGGTGACCGTGCGGCTCGGAGCCCGGCACCGGTTCGTCGTGACCGTCGCGGACGGCGCCGAGCCCCGCATCGCGCGGGCCCGCGGGCGCGGCGGCGGGGGACCCGTGCTGCCCGACGCGGCGACGTGGGTCCTGCCCGACGTGGAGCTGCTGCGCGAAGGGCTCATCCGTGCGGACGGGCTGCACCCGCTCGTCGCGGCGGCGCTCGCGCCCGGCCGGCCAACGGCGTACACCCGCCGCGACGACGACCCGAGCACGCCGAGGGTCGTCGAGTGCCGGGGCGAGCGGCACCGGATCGGGCTCGTGGGCGGCACGCTCGTCGCGCTCGACCACGACCCCGCCGAGGTGCGCCGGGAAGAACTGCTCGCCGCGCTCGGCGGGACCCCGCTGGCGTGCCTGCAAGCGATCGACGAGGCGCACCGCCGGCCGGAGTGCCTCCCCGACGTGCGGGCGCGGCTCGACCACGGCGACACCGAAGGCGCGCTCGCCGTGGTGGAAGGGCTGCTGGGCCCCGACGCGCTGCTGCGGCACGGCGCGCTGCGGGAAACCCTCGACGACGCGGCGCGGCGCAAGGTCGCGCACGGGCTGTTCCGCGCCGGCCTGTCCCGCACCCGCCCCGCACCCGAACGCCGCGCCGCGCGTCGCTGACCCACCACCCGGCTCCGATCCCGCGCCGGGCGCCTGACTGCGCCGACCCCTTGTGGCCGGACCACGACCTCTCCACGAAAGGTGATGCCTCATGTCCTTGTTCCCCGCCTCGTTCACCGACCAGCTCGACGTCGCCGCCGAGCTGCTCGCGCTCCTGCACGACACCGGAACCGAGCCGCGCACCGACACGCAGCTGGAGGCGCTGACCCTCGCCGTCGCCGCCGACCTGCCGGTCCTGCTGTGGGGCGAGCCCGGCATCGGCAAGACGGCCGCCCTCACCCAGCTCGCCGAGGCGCTCGACCTGCCGCTCACCACCGTCATCGCCAGCGTGCACGAGCCGTCGGACTTCTCGGGCCTGCCCGTCGTCGGCGACGACCCGGCGGTGCAGGGCGTGCCGATGGCCCCGCCGGACTGGGCGGTGCGCCTGGTGCACGCCGGCCGCGGCCTGCTCTTCCTGGACGAGCTGTCCACCGCGCCGCCGGCCGTGCAGGCCGCGTTGCTGCGTCTGGTGCTGGAGCGCCGCGTCGGCGCCCTGCGCCTGCCGCCGGGCGTGCGGATCGTGGCGGCCGCCAACCCGCGGTCGTCCGCCGCCGACGGGTGGGAGCTGTCCGCGCCCCTCGCGAACCGCTTCGTGCACCTGCAGTGGGTGCACGACCACGACGTCGTCGTCCGCGGCCTCGGCGGCACCTGGCCGCGCGCGTCGCTGCCCCGGCTGGATCCGCGGAAGCTGACCGAGGCGGTGGCGTTCGCCCGCCGGGCCGTGTGCGGGCTGCTCACCGCCCGGCCCCGGCTGGTGCACCAGCTGCCCGGCAGCGAGGCGCGCCGCGGCGGTCCGTGGCCGTCGCCGCGCAGCTGGGACATGGCACTGCGGCTGACCGCGTTCGCCGTCGCCGCCGGCACGTCCCGCGACGTGCTCTCGATGCTGGTCCGCGGCACCGTCGGCGACGGCCCGGGCCTGGAGCTCCTGGCGAGCCTCGACCGGATGGACCTGCCGGACCCGGAGACGCTGCTCGCCGACCCGGCCGCGGCGGTCCTGCCGGAGCGCGGCGACCTGCGGCAGGCGGCCCTCGACGGCGTCGTCGAAGCGGTCCGCCGGCAGCCGTCGAAGGACCGGTGGGATGCGGCGTGGGCGATCCTGGCCGCCGCCGTCGACACCGGCGCCCCGGACCTCGTGGTGGTGCCGGCGTCGACGCTCGCCGCGCAGCGCCGTGCCGACTGGGACGTGCCCGACCTGATCGAACGCCTCGCCGGCGCGGTGTCGCTGTCGCAGCGGGCGGTGGCCGCCTGATGGCGCGCGACACCGCCGAGGCATCCGCCGTGGGCGGTGGCCTGGCCGCGTCCGAGGACCGGTCCGCCGTGGGCGGTGGCCTG